>CAZIRH010000360.1:0-5182 GCA_964541065.1 uncultured Solibacteraceae bacterium | reverse complement strand
CCACGTCCACCGCCTCGCCCGCCACGGCGTGGATCTTCTCCAGGTTCGCCAGCGCGATCTCGACCTGCCGCGAGAACACGGCATGGATGTAGTCGCGGCGCGCGCGCGTCGAGATGTACCACTCCGCCACGTCGCGGATGCCCTTGGGGTGCGTCAAGAACGGCGCAGGCACCAGGGCGATGTCGCCCAGGCCCATGCCCGGCAGTCCCAGCATCACGCCGCGGCCGGTCGCGGCCGCATAGGGCACCGCGTCGGCCAGGTGCGCCAGGTAGGCCTCGGTGACCGGGCCGAACTCCTCGAGGTTGTCCTCCGGGTTGAGCCGGTCCTCGTCGATAGGGGGCTGGCGGATGATGGTATCGAAGAAGTGCCCGCCCTGGGGCATGCGCCCGCTGGGCGGCGCCGTGGTGTCCCCCTTGGGGAAGATGAGCGTGTCGCCGTTGGCGTCGGTGGCGGTGCGGAAGTCCTCCGGCACCAGCACCTCCAGCCCGCTTTCCAGTCTCCAGGGCTTCCAGTTGCGGTTGAGGTAGCCGAACAGCGTGTCGTAGGGAAAGACGCCCTCCACGTCGATGCCCATGGCCTGCTTGAGGTCCTCGTCCAGCCAGCCCAGCAGTTGGTAGGGCTCATGCACCTTGACCGGGCGCTGCTCCAGGCCGTAGTAGTCGCGCAGGGCGGCCACCGAGGTCACGTGGATGCCCGTGACGGCGGTGCTGCCGAAGTCCACCGGCACGCGCTCCGGCTGGGCGTGATTCAATGCCGCCAGGACAATCTGCCTGCTGCTCATCGCGCCCTCAAGGGTGAACTTGACAGATTACAATACCGGAGAGGCTGATGGAGGTTCCCGTGACCCTGGACTTGAATCTGGAACACATGCCGCCCCCGCCGCGGCGGAAAGATTTCCGCATCGGCGCCATCGGGGCGGGCTTCATAATGCGCGACGTGCACCTGGTGGCGTACGCGCACGCCGGCTACCACGTGGTGGCCATTACCTCGCAGCCGCCCGAGATGGCGCGCGAGGCGGCCGCGGCGCGCGGCATCCCCACAGTGTACGCGACCAACGAGGAACTGCTGGCCGATCCCTCGCTCGAGGTCATCGACATCGCCGTGCCGCCCGATCAGCAGCTCGGCGTGGTCCGGCAGGTGGTGCGCCACGCCGGCCACATCAAGGGCGTGCTGGCGCAGAAACCCCTGGGGCGGAACTACGCCGAGGCGCGCGAGGTGGTGCGCTTGTGCCGCGAGGCGGGCCTCACGCTGGCGGTCAACCAGAACATGCGCTACGACCAGTCCATCCGCGCGCTCAAGACCCTGCTCCGCCGCGGCTACCTGGGCGAGCCGGTGCTGGGCACCATCGAGATGCGCGCCATCCCGCACTGGAAGCCCTGGGTGACGGAGCTGGGCCGCGTCACGCTGCTGGTGATGAGCATCCACCACCTGGACACCTTCCGCTACCTGTTCGGCGACCCGGAATACGTCTATTGCTCGGCCCGCACGGATCCCCGCACCCGCTTCCCGCACCGCGATGGCGTGGTGCTCTACACGCTCGAGTACGCCGGCGGCCTGCGCGCCGCCGCCTGGGACGACGTCTGGGCGGGCCCGGCCCGCGAAGGCGCCGCGTCCGACATTTACATCAAGTGGCGCGTCGAGGGCACCGAGGGCATGGCGCAGGGAACCATCGGCTGGCCCAGCTACCCCAACGCTACCCCCTCGACCCTCGACTTCACCACCAAGCTCGCGCCCAACACCTGGTTCCAGCCGCGCTGGAATCAGGTCTGGTTCCCGGATGCCTTCGAGGGCACCATGGGGCAGTTGCTCGAAGCGCTGGCCACCGGGACGGAGCCCGCCATCAGCGGCCGCGACAACCTTCACACCATGGCCCTGGTCGATGCCTGCTACCAGTCCTTTGAAGAGCACCGGCCCGTGGCGCTCCAGGAGATCCTTCAGGAGGAAGCATGAAACTCGGACTCATCAACTCGGCCTGGGCCGGCACCAAGGTCTCGACCGCCGAGGGCATCCGCAAGACCAAGGCGATCGGCTTCGACACCATCGACATCTTCGCCGACCCGTTGGACCTGGACATCAAGGAGCGGCGGCTGATCAAGGACGTCTGCCGCGAGCAGGGCCTGCCGGTCATCTCGGTGTGCTCGGTGGCGCTGGGCCTGGTGGACTTCAACCCGGCCGTGCAGCGCTTCCATATGAACCGCTCGAAGGCCTACCTGGACCTGGTCTACGAGGTGGAGGCGCGCAACCTCCTGCTGGTCCTGGGCGAGTACCTCTGGCAGCAGGAAGTGATCGCGCCCGCGGCGCAATGGCAGTGGGGTGTCGAGAACGTGCGCGCCCTGGGCCAGTACGCCGCCGGTCTCGGCCTCGAGATCGCCATCGAGCTGGAGCCGTTCAAGCTGTCGCTCATCAACACCCTCGACAAGATGGAGCGGTTCCTCGACGACGTCGGCCACCCGGCGGTGCGCGCCAACATGGACATCTCGCACCTGCACCTGTCCGGCACGCCGGCGGAGGCGATTTCCCGGCTCAAGGGACGCATCGCGCACGTCCATTTCTCCGACTGCGACGGCCAGGTCCACGGCGACCTGCCGCCCGGCCGCGGGGTGGTGAACTTCATCCCCTATCTCGAAGCACTCAAGCAAGTCGGCTTCGACGGCACGGTGAGCATCGAGCTGGAGTACTCGCCCGAGCCCGACAAGATCGAGGACTGGGTGCGAGAGGCCTACGAGGCGACTGACCGGCTTATGCAGGCCGTGGGCGCGCGGGGTTAGCAGCGAATCTCCTCGAGGATGCGCTCGACTTCGGCGCGCGGATCTTCGGCGCGAGTCACCTGGCGGCCGATGACCAGGTAGTCGGCGCCGGCACACAAGGCTTCCGCCGGGGTCGCCACACGCTTCTGGTCGCCCTTCCCCGCCCCGGTCGAGCGGACGCCGGGTGTCACCAGTATGGCGCCGGGACCAGCCACAGCGCGCACCGCCGCGGCTTCCAGGGCCGAGCAGACGATACCATCGATACCCGCTTCCATGGCCTTGCGCACCCGCAGGGCCACCAGGTCGGCGACGGCGCAGGGGTAGCCCAGGTCAGCCAGATCGTCCTGGTCGAAACTGGTGAGCACCGTCACGGCCAGCAACTTCAGCGCGGACTCGCCTCGGCCCGCCACCGCCGCCTCCATCACCGCGCGGCTGCCATGCACGGTAGTGAAGGAAGCGCCGCTCGCGCCCACCTGCGCCACGGCGCGCTTGACCGTCTCGCCGATGTCGTAGAGCTTCAGGTCCAGGAACACCCGCTTGCCTTGCTGGACGAGCTCCCGCACCAGGGGCATCCCGGCGGCGGCGTACAGTTCCAGGCCGACCTTGTAAAACGAAACGCTGCCGGCGAGGCGCTCCACCAGTTCGCGCGCCTGCCCGGCCGATTCGAAATCCAGAGCGATGATGAGAGGGTTCATACGATGCGGATGGGCGTCTCCTGGCGCGCGAGCACGCGCCCGATGCGCCACGCGCCGGCGAGCTGCCCGGCCTGCTCCTGGGGCAAGGCAATCAGCAGGCCGCCGGAGGTCTGCGGGTCGTGCAGCAGGCTCTCGACCTCCCCCGGAAGCGGGCGCGCCAGTTCCACGGCACAGGAGGCGAACTCGCGGTTGTTCTTCAAGCCGCCCGGCAGGGCGCCCTGGCGGGCGTATTCGAGCGCGCCGGGCAGGAACTCGATGCGGGCGGCCTCGATCTCCAGCGTCACGCCGCTGGCCAGGGCCATCTCGCGCGCGTGGCCGATAAGGCCGAAGCCGGTGACATCCGTGCAGGCGTGGGGCGCCAAGGGCAGCATGGCCTCGCAGACGCGCCGGTTCAACTCGAGCATCGAGGCGATGGAAGCCTCGACGTGAACCGCCTCCGCGATCCCGCGCTTGAGAGCCGTGGCAATCACTCCGGTCCCGAGGCGCTTGGTGATGAGCAGCGCGTCACCGGGCCGGGCGCCCGCATTGGTCACCACCCGCTGCGGATGAACCAGGCCGGTCACCGCGTAACCGAACTTCATTTCCGCATCGGCGACGCTGTGCCCGCCCACAATGACGCAGCCGGCCTCGCGCATCTTCTCCGCGCCGCCCGCGACGATCTGCTCGAGCACGTCCAGGTCGCCATCCGCCGGATAGGCCACGATGGAAAGCGCGGTCAGCGGCCTACCCCCCATGGCATAGACGTCGCTCAGGGCGTTGGCCGCGGCGATGGCCCCGAACAGGAACGGGTCATCGACGATGGGCGTGAAGAAATCCACCGTCTGCACCAGGGCGCACTCCGGCGTCAGCTTGTAGACGCCGGCATCGTCGGCTGTCGCAAAGCTCACCAGCACGTTCTCGTCCGCCACCGCCGGCAGGCGAGCCAGGATGCGGTCCAACACCTTTGGACCCAGCTTCGAGGCTCAACCCGCGGCTTTCACGTGGGCGGTCAGCTTCTTGGCGTTCACACTCGTAGTGTACCCGGTCGAACACTCAGTGGCACAGGCATTCCTGCCTGTGTCTTCACAGCACGTCGGCAAAGCCGCGCTTGAGGTGCCGGAAGAACAAGCCGCCCAGGAGGAAGGCGGTGACGCCGCAAGCCGCGATAATGGCCAGCTCGCGCAAGTCCGGCGCGCGCGCCGAAAGCAGCCGCTCGCGGTAGGCGTGCACCAGGTAGGCCAGGGGGTTCAGCTTGGGAAGGAAGCGGAACCGCTCGGGAATCTGTTCCTCGATGATGAAGATGGGCGTCAGCCAGAACCAGAACGTGAGCACGACGGTCAGCACCTGGGCCGTATCGCGGATGTAGACGTGCAGGCTCGCGGCGATCCATCCCACACCCACGGCAAACAGCCCCAGCAGGAACATGTACACGGGCAGGACCAGTACCATGGCGCTCAAGTGCCTCAGCCAGATGCCGACCGCCGCCACTACCAGCGCCAGTGCGATCAAGTGATTCACCAGCGAGGACAGGAAGATGGAGACCGGCACCACTTCGGCCGGGAACACCGTCTTGGTGATCAGGTTGGCGTGCTCCAGCAGGCAGTTGGCGGAGCGCAGCACCGTGTCCTGGAACAGCAGCCAGGGCAGGAAGCCGCTGAACAGGAACAGCGTGTAGTTGCCGGTGATCTCCCCCGGCGGCAGCCGCACGCGCAGGCACCATTGGAACACGAAGGTCCAGCTCACCAGCAGGACCAGGGGATG
>CAZIRH010000359.1:0-5199 GCA_964541065.1 uncultured Solibacteraceae bacterium | reverse complement strand
CATGGGCAAGAAGCGCATCATCGCCGAGACCGGCGCCGGCCAGCACGGCGTCGCCACGGCCACGGTCGCGGCGCTGTTCGGCCTGGAGTGCGTGGTGTACATGGGCGAGGAGGACATGGCGCGGCAGCGCCTGAACGTCTTCCGCATGCGCCTGCTGGGGGCGCGCGTGGCCGCGGTGGCCGCGGGCAGCCGCACCCTCAAGGACGCCATCAGCGAAGCCATGCGCGACTGGGTGACCAACGTCGCCGACACCTACTACCTGCTCGGTTCGGCCCTCGGCGCCCATCCCTACCCCCTCATGGTCCGCGACTTCCAGAGCGTCATCGGCCAGGAAGCCCGGCGGCAGACCCTCGCAGCCGAAGGGCGGCTGCCCGACGCCATCTTCGCCTGCGTAGGCGGCGGCAGCAACGCCATCGGCATCTTCCACGCGTTCATCCCCGACGATGGTGTCCGGCTGGTGGGTGTGGAAGCCGGAGGCCGGGGGCCAAGCCTGGGCGATCACGCCGCGCGTTTCTCCGGTGGCGCGCCCGGAGTGCTCCACGGCGCCTACAGCTACCTGCTCCAGGACGCGGAAGGCCAGGTGGCCCTGACGCACTCAGTCTCAGCGGGCCTGGACTACGCTCTGGTCGGGCCGGAGCACGCTTGGCTCCACGACCAAGGCCGGGCGGAGTACGTCTCGGTGAGCGACCACGACGCCCTGGAGGCGGCCCGCCAGCTCAGCCGCACCGAGGGGATCATTCCCGCGCTGGAGGCGGCCCACGCGGTGGCTGAAGCCATGCGCCGCGCTCATCAAGCAAAAGATGAGGTTTTCCTGGTAAGCCTCTCAGGACGCGGGGATAAGGACATGGATATCTACCGCCAGAACTTCCCGGAGCTCGACCAGGAATGACACCGCCGACCAGGATCAGGCGCCTGTTTGAGCGTCTCAGGCCCGCGGGTGGCAAGGCTCTGATCGGGTACCTGACGACGGGCGATCCGTCTCTGGAGCGCACGCCCGCCCTGGTGGGCGCCCTGGAGCGCGGCGGGGTGGATCTGATCGAGTTGGGCGTGCCCTTCTCGGATCCCATCGCCGACGGTCCCGTGATCCAGCGGGCCTCCGAGCGGGCGCTGAAGGCCGGCGCCAGCCTGCGGCGGGTCCTCGAGGTGGCGGCGCAGATCCGCCAGGCGAGCCAGATCCCGATCCTGCTGTTCACCTATTTGAATCCTGTGCTCCGCTACGGGCTGGAAGCGCTGGCGCGCGAGGCGGCCCGTGCCGGAGTGGATGGCGTGCTGCTGACGGACCTGAGCGTCGAGGAGGCCGGGCGCTACGTCGGGGTCATGCGGGCGCTCGGGCTGGACACCGTGTTTCTGGCCGCCCCCACCAGCACTGAGGCGCGGCTGAAGCTGGTGGCGGAACACTCGACCGGCTTCGTATACTTGGTCTCACGGACCGGCGTGACCGGAGAGCGCGAGTCTCTGGCCGCCTCGGTGGCGGAGCTGGCGGGCGCCATGCGCCGGATCAGTGGCCTGCCCCTGGCGGTGGGCTTCGGCGTCTCGCGCCCGGAGCACGTGGCCGAAGTGGGCCGGGTGGCCGACGGGGTGGTGGTGGGGAGCGCCTTCGTGCGGCTGATCGAGCAGCACGGCTCCAGCCCCGCGCTCGAGGCGGAGCTGGAATCCCTGGCCCGCCGCCTGAAGGCCGGGTTTGAGCGGAAGTGACCATGTCCCATGAAGCCGCGTGGGAAGCGCTGAAGGATTGCCGCGACCGCATCGACATGCTGGACCGGCAGATCCTCGAGCTGCTCAACCAGCGCACCCGGATCGTGGAGGACATCGGGCGCATCAAGCAGGAGCTGGACCTGCCGATCTACGAGCCCCGGCGCGAGGATGAGGTCTTTCAGAACGTGACCGAACACAACGCGGGACCGCTGACGGCGGAGGGCGTGCGGCGCGTCTTCGAGCGCATCATCGACGAGATGCGGAACGTGCAGCGGCTCCGCATGCTGGAGCGCGACGGCCAGCCAGAGTAATCGAGGACAATCGCCATGCTAGTAGTCATGCAGGAAGGCGTCACGGAGGCGCAGATCCAGGCGGTGATTGACCGCATGGTGGCGCTGGGTTTCACCGTGCACCGCTCGACGGGCGTGCTCCACACGGTGCTGGGTGGCGTGGGGCCAGCCGAGCGGGTCGAGCCGGCGGACTTCGAGGTGATGGAGGGCGTCAAGGAAGCCCGCCGCATCATGTCACCTTACAAGCTGGCCAGCCGGCACTTCCGGCCCGCGGGCACGCTGGTGAAGGTGGGAGACGTGGAGGTCGGCGGGCCGCACCTGGTGGTGATGGCCGGGCCGTGCTCCGTGGAGAGCCGGGACCAGGTGATGCGCACCGCCGAGCGGGTCGCCCGCGCCGGCGCCCGGGTGATCCGCGGCGGCGCTTTCAAGCCGCGCACCTCGCCCTACACCTTCCAGGGCCTGGGTGAGGAAGGCCTCGCCCTGCTGCGCGAGGCCGCCGACCGGCACGGCCTGCTGGTGATCAGCGAGGTCATGGACCAGACGCAGATGCCGCTGGTGACCGCCTACGCCGACATCCTGCAAGTGGGCGCCCGCAACATGCAGAACTTCAGCCTGCTGCGCGAGGTGGGCCGGCAGGCCAAGCCGGTGCTGCTCAAGCGGGGCATCTCGGCGACCATCGAGGAGCTGCTGCTGTCGGCCGAATACGTCCTGGCCGAGGGCAACTACAACGTGATCCTGTGCGAGCGGGGCATCCGCACGTTCGAAACGTCCACCCGCAACACCATGGACATCGCGGCCATCCCGGTGGTGAAGAAGCTGTCGCACCTGCCCATCATCGCCGATCCGTCGCACGGGACTGGCCGCCGCGACAAGGTGCTGCCCATGGCGCGCGCGGCGGTGGCGGCCGGCGCCGACGGCCTGCTGATCGAGGTCCACCATGACCCCGACCACGCCCTGAGCGACGGCGCCCAGTCGCTGTGGCCCGAGCAGTTCGAAGAACTCATGGCGCAGCTTCGGATCATCGCCCCAGCGGTGGGGCGCAGCCTGTAGGCCGCACGTGTTCGAGACGGTGGCCATCGTCGGGGTCGGGCTGATCGGGGGCTCCTTCGGCCTGGCGCTCAGGAAGGCTGGATTCGGCGGGCGGATCGTGGGGGTCAGCTCGCCTGCGGCGCTCGAAGCGGCGCTGGCGCGCGGCGCCATCGACGAGGCCCTGCCGCTGGAGGCCGCGCTCCAGTGCGCCGACCTGGTCTTCCTGGCTCAACCCATCCGGCGGATCCTGGAAACGCTGGGGACGCTCGATGAGTGGCTGCGGCCGGGCAGCCTGGTCACCGATGCCGGCAGCACCAAGGCGCAAATCGTCGCGCGCGGGCGGCAGACCATTCGCCGGGGCCAGTTTCTGGGCGGCCACCCCCTGGCGGGCAAGGAGCGCCGAGGGGCGGCAGAGGCGCAGGCCGGCCTCTTCGCGGGTCGCACCTGGGTGCTGACGCCGGTTGATCCCTCAGAGCTGGAGACCTCTGCCGCGCGCGAGTTCCTGGGGTGGCTGCGGGGCGTCGGCGCCGTGCCGGTGTGCCTGTCGCCCGAAGAGCACGACCGGGTCGTAGCCTTCACCTCGCACTTACCCCAGGTGCTTTCGACCGCGCTGGCCGCCACCTTGTCTGCGCGGTTGCTAGGGCCGCAGGATCTCCAGGTGGCCGGCCCCGGGCTGGCCGACATGACCCGGCTGGCGGCGAGCCCCTACGAGATCTGGGGCGACATTCTGGAAACCAACCGGGAGGCCGTGATTGCCGCCCTGGAGGCCTGCATCGCCCAACTGGACGAATTCCGGGCGGCGCTCGGGTCCGAGCGCACCCGCGAGGCCTTTCGCCTGGCCAACCAGTTCGTCGAGCGGCTGAAGCAGCCGCCGGGGCTAAAGTCCTGAGGCGACCGCGCCGATGTAACGATGCGGAGAATCTTGCTCGACGGGTACGCCCATGGCGGTGCGCGTAGATCCGGTTCCCGGCAATGCCGGCTGGTACTCCGACCAGCCCCCGCAGCAGGGGCGACGTGGCAAGGGCAAGAAACCGGCCGCCCGCGAGACCGAGACCGAGACCGAGCCCGAGGAACCGGTGCCCGAGGGCGACGACTACTACGCGCCCTCCGAGCCGGGCGAAGAGGGCTGACCGCCGGCTCGGGAGCGTCCACTTCGGGCCTTCGGGGCGAGACGTTCGGGTCATCCAGGGGCTAGACTGGTGTTTGGCACATGCCTGTCAAGATCAGCCCGAGGAAGCTTCGCGGCCCGTGGGTTGAGGGCTACGCACTGGACGTGCACACCACCGGCAGCACTCCCCTGGGGTACAACGCTTACGGGCACCCGGTGTTCGACACTCAACGGTCACCTCTGGGCGATCTGCTCTACCGTTTGAAGAATCGCGGCGATCAGGCATCGGTTCAGCCTATCGTCGAGGCAGTTGTGAGCTTCCTGGAATCGTGGAGACCGCGGATCGACGCGATTGTGCCGGTTCCACCCTCGAACACCGCAAGAAGGCGTCAACCAGTCATGGAGGTGGCGGCGGCTCTCAGCAAACACACGGGGATACCCCTATGCGAATCCTGCGTGTCGAAGGCCAGGAGCACGGCCCAGTTGAAGGACGTGTTTGACTTCGCGAAGAGGGCGGAGATTCTCAAGGACGCCTTCTCCGTTGACGCGCGGAAGACCATAGGCAAGCGCCTGCTGGTGTTCGATGATCTCTATCGTTCGGGGGCCACAGCCGCCGCCATCGCGCGGCTCCTGGCTGGAGAGGGCGGTGCCTCCGCCGTGTACCTGCTGACCTTGACCCAGACGCGGAAACTCCTGTGACAACCGTTTTCATCGGTGGATCAAGAGCGGTGTCGCGGTTGAACTCCCTGGTTCGGGAGAAGCTGAACGACCTGATCAGCCGCGGCTGCACGATCTTGGTCGGCGATGCGAACGGTGCCGACAGAGCGGTCCAACAGCACTTGGCGGATCGCCGCTACGAGAAAGTAATCATCTACTGCATGGACGAGTGTCGCAATAACGTAGGCGGATGGCCGGCCCGAACCGTGAAGATGCCCGGTGCTAGGAAGGACTTCGCCTACTATGCCGGGAAGGATCTTGCCATGGCCCAGGACGCCAAGTACGGGGTCATGCTATGGGATGGCAAGAGCATCGGGACTCTGAACAATATTCAGAACCTCATCAGTACAGGGAAAAAGA
>CAZIRH010000358.1:0-5199 GCA_964541065.1 uncultured Solibacteraceae bacterium | reverse complement strand
ATGGGGATCTCGGCGATGCGAAAACCTTGTACCCGCACCGGGACGGTCATTTCGATGGCGAAGGCGAAGGATGCGGAGAGCTTCTCGAACGGGATCGTTTCCAGCGCTTTCCGCGAGTACAGCATGTAGCCGCTGTGGTACTCGGCCAGCCGCAGGCCGAAGGCCCAGTTCTCCAGGGCGGTGAGGGCCTTGTTGGCCACGAACTTGTAGAGCGGCATCCCGCCGCGCAGGGCCCCGCCGCCCAGCATCCGCGAGCCCTGCACCAGGTCGGCGGCGTCGCGGTCGAAGGGTTCGAGCAGCTCGGGGATCTTCTCCGGCGAGTATTGCCCGTCGGAGTGCAGCAGGATGCCGACCTCGGCGCCCTCGCAGAGGGCGTAGCGGAGCAAGGTTTTCTCCGCCTCGCCGTAGCCGCGGTTGGCTTCGTGCGTCAGCACGACGAGGTCGGGGAACTCGTGGCGGAGGCGATCCAGCGCCGCCGCGGTGGCGTCGGTCGAGCCGTCATTGACCACGACGTACCGCCGGATACGCCGCTTCGCCTGGGGAGGAATCCGCGCGAAGACTTTTTCGATGGTGGCGCCGGCGTTGTAAGCCGGCATCAGGACGAAGACGTTCTCAACCATGGCGGAAGAGGCTTCAAGTCTCGCCCTTCCGGTGGCGGGAAACGTAGTACCCCATGGTGGTTTCGAGGATGTCGCGGAGTCCCCACTGCGGCTCCCAGCCGAGCAGCGCACGCGCCTTGGCGATGTCGGG
Organism: uncultured Solibacteraceae bacterium; assembly: GCA_964541065.1. Lineage (GTDB taxonomy): Bacteria > Acidobacteriota > Terriglobia > Bryobacterales > Bryobacteraceae > VFZS01. The sequence goes on along the minus strand of CAZIRH010000358.1, from coordinate 4,449 downwards.
AATGCGGCGGTCGGAGTCGTCGTAGCCCTCGCCGTAGAACTCCTCGGCGCGAACGCTCGCGATCTCCGGCAGCGGCACGGCCGGGTCGCGGAACTTCTGGGCGTAGATCTCGCGCATCATCTCCGCCATCTGCCGGATCGAGACCTCGTTGTGCGGCGAGCCGATGTTGAAGATCTGCCGGTCACAGACCCCGCCGGGGTTGGCGACGATGCGGTAGGAGCACTCGATGGCGTCGTCGATGTAGGTGTAGCACCGCCGGCTGGTGCCGCCGTTCACCAGTTTCATCTCGGTCCCGCTCAGCAGGGCATCCATGAAGAACGAAAAGACGCGCGGGATGCCCTCCTTCTCGTGCGGCAGGAAGTCGATCTTCGGCCCGATGAAGTTGAAGGGCCGGATGACGGTGTAGTTGAAGCCCTCTTGCAGTCCGTAGGCGTGCAGTACCCGCTCGAGCAGTTGCTTGGCGCAGGAGTAGATCCAGCGGTGCTTCGAGACCGGCCCCAGGATGAATTCGCTGGTGTCCTCGGAGAAGGTAGCGTGGAGGGGGTCCTCCGGATCGGCGACCCTGGCGTTCTTCAGGCTGGCCGCGGTTCTGCCGTAGACCTCGCAAGTGGAAAACTGGATCAGCCGCCTGGCGTGCCGGACGCAGGCTTCGGCAATCTTGAGGTTCTCGATGAAGTTGAGCTGGAAAACCTCCAAGGGGATGCGCAGGTAGAGCCCCGGGTTGGCGTAGGCGATCAGGTCGATCACCAGATCGGCGTCCCGGACCAGGCGATCGAGGTCCCAGCCGGGGCTCCGGATGTCCTGCTGAAGGAAGGTGAGGTTGGGGTCTCCCAGGAAGTCGGTGACCTTGTCGGCTTCGATGTCCACCGCGGTGACGGTGTGCCCTTCCTTGAGCAGCCGGTAGGTCAGGTGAGACCCGATGAAGCCGCCCGCTCCCAGACTCAGGATCTTCATGGCTGTGGTCCAGTTTTCGGTGCGCAATGCAACCGAGCTTGCGATACTAGCACATTGTGATCTGCCTTTTCCTGGCGCGGCCGGCGGATGTCCCCAGCCCGGAAACCGCCCTGGCGGCCGCAGTGCTGGTCTTGGCCTTCGCCACGGCGCACTGCGGGTCGCGGTGGCTGAGGTGGTGGGAGGGCCCGCTGGCGCGCCTCGCCCGCAGAAAGAGGCTGGCGATTCTGGTGGCCGCCGTGTCACCGCTGGTCCTGCGCGCGCTCCTGCTCCCTTGGTTTCCGGCTCCGGAGCCGCGCCACCACGACCAGTTCAGCTTTATTCTGGCGGCGGATACTTTCGCGCACGGCCGGCTGGTGAACCCGCAACACCCGTTCTGGGTTCACTTCGAGAGCATGCACATCCTGGTGCGGCCGGTCTATGCGAGCGCGTTCCCGGTCGCGCAGGGGGCCGCGCTGGCAGTGGGCGAGGTCTTGTTTGGCCACCCGTGGGTCGGGGTGTGGCTCAGCGTGGGCCTGATGTGCGGCGCAATCTGCTGGATGCTTCAGGGCTGGTTGCCGCCGCGCTGGGCGCTGCTGGGGGCCGCTCTGGTGATCCTGCGGCTGGGTGTCTCCACCTACTGGATGAACACGTACTGGGGCGGAGCCGTGGCTGCGGCCGGGGGAGCTCTGGTGCTCGGCGCGCTGCCGAGGATCGTGGCACGGGCTTCAGCCTGTGGACCGTGGCGCTACGCCTTGGTGATGGGCCTCGGGCTGGCGGTTCTGGCGAACAGCCGCCCGTTCGAGGGCGGGGTGTACGCCGCTGCGATCGCCGTGGCGCTCCTGGCCTGGATGCTGGGGAAAAACGGTCCGCCGCGGGCCGTGGCGCTACGCCACATCGTCTTTCCGCTGGCGCTGCTACTTGCGCTGACGGGCGCTGGCATGGGCTACTACTTCGCGCGCGTGACCGGCAAACCCTGGGTTGCGCCCTACACTCTCTACCGCAGCACCATGACCATGGCGCCCCACTTCCTTTGGCAGACGCCGCGCCCCCAGCCGCTCTACAACAACCGCGAGATGCGGCACTTCTACACGGGCTGGGAGATGGACAAGTATCTCAGCGCGCGCAGGGCGCCGCTGGCGAACTTGCGGGCGAAGACCGGAATGTACTGGCGCTTCTACCTCGGGCCGCTGCTCACCATCCCGCTCCTCACCCTGCCGTTTCTCTGGCGGGACCGCAAGGCGAGACAGCCGCTGCTGCTGGCCGCAGTGTTTCCTCTGGCACTGGTGGGGCAAGTCTGGCACAACGCCCATTACGCGGCGCCGGCGACCGGGCCGGCGTTCCTTATCGTCGTCATGGGCATGCGGAGGCTGCGGCTGTGGCGCTGGCGGCAGCGCCCCGTCGGGCTGTGCCTGGTCCGCTGCTTGCCGGTCGCTTGCGCCCTGATGGCGCTGGTGAAGGTCTGCGCGCCCAGCCTGCCGGCCCCCGGGGCCGCACAGGCCGGTTGGCGCTGGCCGGCGCCCAGCGGCCTGGCGCGCGCCCGCATCCTCAGGCAACTGGAAAGCTCGGGAGACAAGCACCTGGTGCTCGTGCGGTACCCGGCGCGGCACGATCCGGGAGACGAGTGGGTCTACAACGGCGCGGACATCGACGGCTCGCGGGTGGTCTGGGCGAGGGAACTGGACCCGACCAGCAACACGAGGCTGATGCGCCACTTCGAGGGCCGGCGCGTGTGGCTGGTCGAGCCCGGCCTGCCCTCTGTGCGCTTGATCCCATATCAAGATGCTCCGGCCCGGCCGATGCCGTTCGTCGGGCTCGGCGCCCCCGGCATCGAGGTGCTGCGCTCGCCCGAGGAGGTGAGACGCAAGGTTCTGGAGAAGTCCGCCACCGGCCCGGACGCGCGCTACGCCTGCGATGTCTGGAACTACTATTTCACCGAAGCCACCGGGGTCGAGGGCCCGGAGGTCTCCAAGGGCTGCTACGCCGGAGGGGACCGCGGCCAGCCAGTGACCTTTGAGCACTGGTTCTCCTGGGTGCGGCGCCAGCGGTAGGAGAGCCGGCTGGCAAGTCAGGAGACTTACCCTACTGGTCGCTGTACTCCTCGACGGCTTCTTCCAGGACCACCAGCTCGACGCCGGCCAGGCGGAACATCTCGCGGGTGTCCTGGGCGGCGTGGTAGCGGCGGCGCGCGACGACGCGGCGGATGCCCACGCTGATGATCAGCATGGCGCACACGCGGCAGGGCTCCATCTTGCAGTAGAGTGTTCCGCCATCGAGCGGGATACCGTAGCGGGCGGCCTGGCAGATGGCGTTCTGCTCGGCGTGGGTGGTGCGCACGCAGTGCTGGCGCTCGGTGCCGTCCTCGTCGATGACTCTCCTCAGCAGGTGTCCCGCCTCGTCGCAATGCGGCAGCCCGGGCGGCGAGCCCACGTACCCGGTGGCCATGATGCGCTTGTCCTTTACGATGATGCAGCCGGCCCGGCCGCGGTCGCAGGTGGCGCGTGTGGCCACCTCCTCGACCAGGCCCATGAAGTACTCGTCCCAACTGGGGCGCGCAGCCATATGCGCCTATTCTACAGCCCGCGGAATTCGGGGACACGCCCGCGTCTTCCGCGGGCCCGCTCTTGCGTGAAGCCGAGCCCGGAGTGTCCCCGAATTCCCTTCAGGCCAGGGAGAATTGCAGCTTGCGCTCGACCGTGTCGGCGCGGTCCAGCCGCACCGTGACCTCGTCACCGATCGCGAAGGTGCGCCGGGTGCGCTGGCCGACGATCCGGCGGGTGTTCTCCTGGTAGCCGAAGCGGTCGCCGGGAAGCGTGTCGATGGGCACCAGGCCTTCGACGAAGAGGTCTTCCAGTTCGACGAAGAAGCCGAAGCGGTGGGTGCTGATGATGAGGGCCTTGAACTCGTCGCCCAGGCGCTCGCTGATGAACTTGACTTTCTTCCACTCGACCAGCTCGCGCTCGGCCTCGGCGGCGCGGCGCTCGGTGAAGGAGCACTCGTCGGCCACCGCGTCGAGCGCAGGGGGGTGCGGTTCGCCCAGCAGGGCGCGGTGGACCATGAGGTCCGGATAGCGGCGGATGGACGAGGTGAAGTGGGTGTAGGTTTTGGCGGCCAGGGCGAAGTGGCCTGCGTTCTGCGGGCTGTAGCGCGCCCGCATGAGCGAGCGCAGCATCAGGTAGCTGAGGATGCGCTCCTCGGGCCGGCCCGCGAGCTTATCGATCAGCTTCTGATAGTGGCGCGGGGTGATGCGCAGGCCGGGCGTGGGCAACACGATGTCCCGGCGCAGCGTGCCGCCGTCGCGGCGGCGGTCCACGACTGCGAAGCGCTTCACCGGGAGGGGGCCCACGCCGAGCGAGTGGCCGAAGTGGGCCGCGACCTCCTCGAACTCGAGCACGCGCTGCGGCTCGGGCGGCTCGTGGATGCGGTAGATGGCGGGAACCTCGGACTGCTCCAGGTGCGCGGCCACGGCCTCGTTGGCCGCCAGCATGAACTCCTCGATGATGCGGTGGGCGATGTTGC
>CAZIRH010000357.1:0-5227 GCA_964541065.1 uncultured Solibacteraceae bacterium | reverse complement strand
TAGACCCAGTAGAAACTGCACACCTGGATCCTGCTGACTGGAATCCTGCCCTTGGTTTCCCACCCGCCACTCTTCAGCAGCACAATCTCCCCCGGTTCGAGGTCTCTCACCCGCCTGAATCCCAGGTTCGCAAAGCCCCCGCACTCGGACGCGACCATGACGGCCCCTGCTTTCGCGCCGATCACCAGCGGCCAGTGACCAGCGGCGCAGCGGACGGCGTAGATCCCTTCTTCGGTAAGAATCAACAGGGAGAAGGCGCCCTCGACCTCCTGGGCCATCTTCTGAATCCCGTCGATCACGTCGTTGCCCTGTACCACCAGCATGGTGATGATCTCGATGTCATCGCCCCTGGTGAAGACGTGACCGACGTCCTTGAAGCGCTCGACCAGTTCCTTGAGGTTGGTGACGTTGCCCGAAAAGCAGCAGGAGAGCCGGCCCAGCCTGGATTCGGAGAAATGGGGCTCGCGGACGGAACCGCAGTAACCGATTCCTTCCGTTCCCGACAAGCCCTCCAGATCCTCAGTGAACCCGACGCGGAACAGCCCGCGGTGGGTGCGTATACGGAATTCTCCGCGGGCGCAGGTGGATAGCCCCGAGTACTCCTCGCCCAGATGCTGGTGATAGAACGTGCCCAGGAAGAGGTCTTCCAGGAAGTCAGCCCTGTACTGCCCAGGGTTGATGCTGAGAGCGGCTAGGCCGGGCATGGTGGGTCTCCTTGTCTTGCGGGCGTGGACCGAAAACAGGCAGCATAGCGCAACCCGCTGGGGCCGCGCCAGTTCGGTGCGCGCGTCACTCGCGCAGGCGTGACGCGATCTTCTCGCGCATGCCGACGGGATCGAAACCGGCCGCGGCGTACAGCTCGCCGGGCCGCCCCGACCTCATGAAACGGTCAATGCCGAAAGCGCGCTGCTCGTAGTCCGGCGGCAGCAGAAACGGATAGAGGAACCCCTTCCAGCCGCTGTGGAACGCGAGCAGCCCCCGGCGTTCGTCGTCGGAGAGGATCTCGCTGGCCTTTTGCGGATCCTTGCGGCGCATCTCCTCATAGAGTTCCGGGGACGTGACGGCGATGACCTTGATGTCCGCCTCGCTCTCGAAGTCCGGCAGCGCTGCCAGCACGTTGGCCATGACCTCGCCCCCGCACACCGCCAGCGCCAGCTTCCTCTTGCCGTTGTCCGCATACGGCTTGAAGACGTACGCGCCGTCCACGGCCGCGATGGCGGGCGGCACACCGTGGCCCCTCCTGAACACCGGAACCGGCGGGCGGACCACCGAAAAGGCCACCGGCTCGCCCCGGCTGACGGCATGGAAGAGCATCTCGACAGCCTCGTTGGCGTCGAGAGGCTTGTAGACCTTGATGCCCGGATAGGCCGCATAGAGCGACATCCAGAACAGCCCCTGGTGGGTGGGGCCGTCTTCCCCGGTTTCGGGGCCGTCGTGTGCGGCCAGCAGGATGAAGAATCCGCGCGACCGCGGGTTCACCTCGTTGCTGATGAGGGCCATGCGGACGGCATTCGCCATCATCACGGAAAACACCCCGTAGCTGGCGAAGGCCGTCATGGGACGGAAACCGCCGGGGAGGACGTCGCCGGCCATGGTGACGCACATCATGGCCATGTTCTGCTCGGCGATGCCAAAGCGGATGCCCCTGCCGAGGGGGTTCTCCCGGCTGATCAGTCCGTGGATCTGCTCGGCTTTCCCGGTAAGGATGGACTTGGCGAGGTCCCCGGCCCCGACGTAGAAGAAAGCCGATCGTCGCATCATCCAGGCGAACCACGCTTCCGTGGCCCTGCGCGTCGGCACGCGGTCACCTTCCTGGAAGACCAGCTCCGGCGGCAGCACGTCCGGGCGCGCGATGCTCTGGTAGTGGGCCAACGGCCTGTCCGGGAGGGCCTCCGTCATGACCTGCACCAGGCGCGGTTCGGGAGGGAGCAACGAGCGCGCGGCGGCGAGGCGCTCGACGAGGTACTCGATCTCCCCCTCGCCCAGGGCGGCCAGCACCGCCGCGATGTCCTGGTGAGTGTTGCCTGCCTCGGGCGAGGCTTCGAAGCCGAGTCCTTCCATGAGCTGGACATACTCAGCGTGGGGCAGGGGAGTGCCGTGCGAATCGGCGGTCCGTTCCAGCCTCCCGTAGTGTTTCCCCTTCACGGTGTGGCAGATGATCACCGTCGGCCGGCCGTTGGCGAAACCCGCGGCCGCTTGGCGGTAGGCGCAGGCCAGTTCCCGGACGTTGTGACCGTCCACCTCGATGATGTTCCAGCCGAACGCGGACCAATGGCTCAGGTAGGGGACCGGCAGAACCTCAGTGATAGGCCCGTCAATGCCGAAGGTGTTGTAGTCGAGAGCGACGATGAGATTCTCCATGCCGAGGTGGGAAGCGAGGTTCCGCGCTTCGTAACTCATGCCCTCTTCGGTCTCGGCGTCTCCGGCCAGAATGAACACTCTTGTCGGCAGACCGCAGGAACGATGCAGCGTGGCGAGTCCCAAACCCGCGGAGAAGCCGTGTCCGGACGACCCGGTGCAGGCATCGGCCAGAGGTAGCTGCGACTCCACGTGCCCGCTCGGCCCGCCGAGGCGGCGGAACGAAGCCAGGTCCTCCGGATAGGTGATGGCTTTGCGGTCCCATCCGGCCGGGTGCATGGCACGCCGGCGGAGAGCTTCGTAGACCAGGGAAACCAGCGCATGGAAGAGCGGAGAGCAGTGCCCGGCCGACCATACCAGCCGGTCCCGCCCCGGATGTTTCGGGTGCATGGCATCGAACCCGAAAACGCCGGAAGCGATAAGCGTCAACGCCATCTCGGCCTTCGAGGAGGAACCGCCAGGATGGCCGGACTGGGCGCCGTCTACTGCGGTAAACGCCAGCCCCCGCACGATGCGGGCAAGTTTCGAGACCTTTTCCTCGTCTATGCCTGCGAGTGGCGCCAGGGCCAGCCCTCGGAGATCCAGGTGCGCCCCGCCTTCTCTGGTGGAACAGAACCGGCCGGGCTCGCTCTCGTGGGCCGCGCCGAGCGCGCCGTTTTCCAGGATGTTGAAGCCGTCGCCGGGCATCCGCGCCTCCCCAGCCGAGTCACATGGCGTAGGCGCTACGGTACGGCGGGTCCACGTACTTGTTGGCCGGCTCGAAACTGGTGACGCGCATGTTCGCGCTGTCCCATTCGAGGCGTTCCCCCGCGAAGCGTTGTGCCAGGCAGCCCAGCAGGAAGGCCTCCGTCACCGGGCTCTGGAGCTCGAAGTTGGAGGGCGAGGCTGGCCCGCCCTGGCAGGCGGCGATCCACTGGTCAATCACCGGATCGCGCGGGCGCCCGCCCGCCTGGCGGGGCGGCGCCTGGTACTTCTTCGATTCCGGGTACACGCGCGGGTCGTTGCCGTTGAAGCCGGCGAGCAAGATGCCTTTGTCGCCGACGTACATGATGCCTTCGCCTGCTGAGCCCGGCTGGAACAAGCGCTGGTCCTGTTTGCGCAAACCTGCCGGGCGCGGCGGCCGCAGGCCGCCGTCATACCAGGACATGCGCAGGGCGGGACGGTTGTTGCGGGCAGGGAAGTCCAGGTGAACGATCGACGCCTGGGGGAAGGTCTCCTCGAAGGATTCGCTGGAGCAGGCCTCGACGGCCACCGGCGGAGTGAGATCGAGAATCTTGAACACGCCGGCGAAGCTGTAACAGCCCATGTCGCCGAAGGAGCCGCAGCCGAAGTCGTGCCAGCCGCGCCAGACAAACGGCAGATAGGCACTGTGGTACGGGCGTTCGGGAGCGGGCCCCACCCACAGATCCCAGTCGAGCCCCTCGGGCGTCGGCGGCGTCTCTTTCGGGCGCGCGACGCCTTGCGGCCAGTACGGGCGACTGGACCAGTTGTGGACCTCGCGCACGGTGCCGATGGCGCCGTCGGCGAGCCATTCGGAAATGATCCGTGTGGGCTCGGAGGACGGGTTGTTCACGGGCAGCGAGGTGGCCACCTTCATCTCGCGCGCGGTCTGAGCCATGCGGCGCGCCTCGCCGACCGAGTGCGTCATGGGCTTTTGACACAGCACGTGCTTGCGCTTGCGCATCGCCGCCAGGGAGATCGGAGCATGCCAGTGATCCGGCGTGGCGACGTACACCGCGTCCAGATCCTTCTGCTTCTCCAGCAGCTCGCGGAAGTCCCGGTAGGCCGTGCAGCTCCTGTACGAACCGGAGTCTTTTCGGGAGCCGTAGTAGGCGTCCACGAGCCGCCTGGCCGGTTCGCGGCCGCCCGCGCCGAGGCTGGTCCGGAAGGTGTGCGTGAGCTGCGCGAATCCAGGTGAAGCCAGCTCCTCGCCCCAATTCTCGTAGCCCGGGCCCAACAGGCGGCGCGCCGAGTTCAGGAGGTCATTCCGGCCATACTCGGCATAGTCCTTGCTGCTTTGATTGCAGTCGCAGACCGCCACCACCTGGAGCTCAGGACGTGCCAGCAGGCTCATGGTGACAGCCATGCCCTGGCGGCCCATGCCAATCGAGGCCAGGGCGATCTTCTCACTCGGCGGGATGTGACCGGCGCCGCCCAAGACGTGACGGGGAACGATCAGGAACGCCGTGCCACCGGCGAACGCGCGGCGCGTGAGCCGGCCAGTCTGTTCACTCTCCATTCGAATTCCTCCGGAGGCGGTTCCTCCATTTCGAGAGTATATAGCAGTCCCCCGCCGGCGCAAGCTTCCAGCCGGAACCACCGCCGCCAGGCAAGCGGCGGCGGGAACGGAGGTTCCGGAGCCATGGTACTACCGCGTATGAACCTCTGGTAGGGTACCGGTGCTGCGCCGGAGCTGTTAGATTCTACCTAGCTGCACTTCATGCTGCGAAAACTCATGGCTTTACGGATGGTCGTTCTCTTGTGCTGGGCGCTCAGCCCGGCCTGGGCGGGCTCGCTGCACGAGCCGACGCTCCCGGGCAACAGCCCCTCCCGCGGCGCCCTATACTCGAGGGCGGGGACGCTGGGGCCGGCGCCGTCGGAGTTTCCCGAGCCGGCCGCCTGGCTGCTGATAGGTGGTGGCCTGCTGGCCGCGGGCGCGCTGCGTCGCCGCAGGCCGGGCAGTTCCTGAGTGCTCGTGCGCCGCGCGGCTGCCGGCGTTCGAGGGGCTGGCCACACGCGGCGCTAGCGGGGTGTCGCCGTTCTGGGCCCCGGTTGTGGGTGGCCGGGGCAACTGCTAGAGTGGCTCGGATGGGCACCGCAGCGCGTCGCACCGTCCCGGAAGATCCCTACCGCCTGGCCCCCGAAGATG
>CAZIRH010000356.1:0-5240 GCA_964541065.1 uncultured Solibacteraceae bacterium | reverse complement strand
CGCCCACGGGGACCACGGCGGCCTGGTACAGCAGGATGTCGGCGGCCATCAGGACCGGATACTGGAAGAGGCCGTCCAGCACGGTCTCCTTGTCGGCGGACTTGACCTTGAACTGGGTCATGCGGCCCAACCAGCCGAAGGGCGTCACGCAGGTCAGCATCCAGGCCAGCTCGGCGTGGGCCGGCACCGCGGACTGCACCATGATGGCGGTCACCTGGGGGTCGATGCCGGCGGCCAGATAGAGGGCGGCCAGCTCGATGATCTTTGCCCGCAGCCCGGCCGGCTCCTGGTACTCGGTGACCGCGTGCAGGTCCACGATGCAGAAGATGGCCTGGTAGTCGTGCTGGATGGCCACCCAGTTCTTCAGCGCCCCCAGGTAGTTGCCGATGTGCAGGTCCCCGGAGGGCTGCATTCCGGAGAAGACTCGTGGTTTCATGCTAGATGAGGGTGAACACTTATCGTACGTGATGAAGGCGGCGAACACAAACACTGCTGAGCTGCGCATCGAGAAGCTGGTGTACGGCGGGGCGGGGCTGGCCCGGCACGAGACCCGGGTGGTGCTGGTGCCGTTCGTGCTGCCCGGCGAGCGGGTGCAGGTCAGCCTCGAACGCGAGCGCAGCGGGGTGCGGGAGGCGAAGCTGCGGGCGGTGAGCGAGCCGGCCGCGGAGCGCGTCGAGCCACGCTGCCCGTACTTCGGGCGCTGCGGGGGCTGCGCCTACCAGCACGCGGGGTACGAGTTCCAACTCCTCCAGAAGCGGGTCGTTTTCGAGGAGGTGCTGCGCCGCATCGGGAAGCTCACGCCGCCCGAGGTGGAGGTGATCTCCGGCGAGGCGTGGGAATACCGCAACCGCGCGCAGTTCCACGTGGAGCAAGGCCGTATCGGCTACTTCGAGCACAGCTCGCGGCGGCTGTGCGCCATCGAGCAGTGTCCCATCGCCTCGCCGGGGCTGAACGCGGCGCTGGGCGCGCTGTGCCGGATGCTGGGCGAGCCGCCCTTCCCGCGCTTCGTGAAGACCCTCGAACTGTTCACTAACGAGAGCGAGGTGCAGCTCAACGTCCTGGCCACGGACCGCCCCGTGGCGCGGCGCTTCTTCGACTGGTGCGCCGAGCGCATCCCGGGGTTCGTGGGCGGCGCGCTCGAGTACCACGCGGGCGGCGACACGTACCGGGTGAGCGGCGGCTCGTTCTTCCAGGTCAATCGCTTTCTGATCGAGGCGCTGGTGGAGCGGGCGCTCGAAGGCGCCGAGGGTGAGGCGTCGGTGGATCTCTATGCCGGCGTGGGCTTGTTCTCGCTCGCGCTGGCGCGGCGCTATGGGCGGGTGACGGCGGTGGAATCCGGGGGGAGCGCGGTCCGGGATCTGGAGGTCAACGCGGCGCGCGCGGGCCTGGCGGTGGCGGTGCGGCAGGCGTCCGCGGAACTGTTCCTGCTGGGATTGGCCGAGCGGCCCGATTTCGTGCTGGCCGACCCGCCGCGCACCGGGCTGGGCAAAAGCGTGGTGCGGGAACTAGTGCGGCTCGGGCCGCCGCGCCTGGTGATAGTCTCCTGCGACCCTGCCACGCTGGCGCGCGACCTGGCGGCGCTGACTGCGGGCGGCTACCGCCTCGAGCGCCTGACGCTCATCGACCTGTTCCCGCAGACCGCGCACATTGAGACGATCGCGGACCTACGCCGCTGATCTCAAGACCTCGCGCAGCCGCCGGGCCACGATCTTGTGTTCGCCGGGCTGGAGCATCCACACGCCCACGTCCAGGCGCTCGCGCGCCCCGGGGACCAGTTCGATCGAGGGCTGGCCCTCGCGCAGCCGGCGCGCCGCCTCGGCGGGGGTGATCTTGACCGTGTTCCGGTCCCACTGGACTCTCAGGTGCGGCACGTGGTTGGCCACCGGCGGCACGTAGACCTCGGTCTTGACGCCGGGGACCGAGGTGACGGCATCCTGGATGAGCTTCACGCGCTTCTCCCACTCGCGCCGGTCGGCCTGGTGGTCGCGCTTGAGGTACAGCTCCACCGCCGCCAGCATGCCCAGCAACTCCTCCTTGTTGACCTTCATGCCGCGCCCGATGGTGTCGGAGTTGGGCGCGGTGTTCATGCGCGCGGCCCGGATCAGTTCCTTGGGGCCGAGCAGCAGGCCGGCGCTCTGCGGGCCGCACAGCCCTTTGCCGCCGGAGAAGGTCACCAGGGAGAAGCCCATCTTGATGTACTTGGAGAGGTTCTCGACGGGCGGCACGTCGGCCGCGGCGTCGGTGAAGGTGGGAACGGCGTGCTTGCGGCCCAGTTCGGCGAACTCGGCGGCCTTGATCTTCCCGATGGGGTCGTTGGCGTTGAGGAACAGCATCATTACGGTGCGGTCACCGACGGCGCGTTCGAGGTCCTCGCGGGTCTCGACTTCGACGAAGCGGATGCCGCAGTTGCGCACGGCGTGGTCGTAACCGAAGCGGTGCGAGCGCTGGATGATGACCTCGGTCTTCATGCCGGTGGTGTCGGGGAGGCGGCGGATGAAGTCGCGGTTCGTGCCGGTCATGCAAGCGGCGGTGCCGAGCGTGAGAGCGGAGGCGGCGCCGGCGGACACCATAGCGGCTTCGCAACCGATGAGGGAGGCGATGCGCGCGCCCACGGCGTCGTGCAGTTCGTCCAGGCGGACGTAGTGGCGCGAGGCGTACTCCCAGGCGCGCCGGACTTCGGGCCGCATGAGCGAGCCGGTCAGCGCGGTATAGGTGCCGGCGGCGTTGATGATGGGCCGCACGCCCAGCTCCTTGAGGTAGTCGCGCTTGGCGGCCAGGGTGGCCTTGGGGAACAGCCCGCCCAGCACGGGCAGGCTGGCCAGGCTCTGCAAGAATCCTCGGCGATGGGGCATAGTGGTGGTCTCCTGGAACGAGTGTAGCGCGCGGCGGGGTAAGCCTCCAGGCTTGCGGCCGGCTTCAGCCGGCCTGCGCAGCCGGGCTGAGAGCCCGGCGCGGCCTGAGAAGCCGCCCCACACCGTCCCACTTCCGCCAGACCAATTCGGCGAGGTTCAGGGCCAGGGCCAAGGCCAGGAGGCCGGACCAGAGGCGCAGCATCGCCGCCTGACGGCGCGCGGGTCGGCATGGTGCTAGATTGGTACAGAGACGATCGCAGCCAGGCGGTCCTAGATGAGAACATTCACGGCGGTGGTTGAACGTTGCCCGGACACCGGCCTCCTTGTGGGGTACGTTCCCGGTTTTCCGGGGGCCCACAGTCAGGCCGAGAGTCTGGACGAGTTGAACGAGAACCTGCGAGAGGTTGTCGAGATGCTCCTGGAAGGGGGCGAACCCAGGTTGGAGACTCAGTTTCTGGGAACTCAGACGGTCACCGTAGGCTGAGCATGGGGAAGCTCCCGGTTCTCAGGCCGCGTGAAGTCATTGCCATTCTCGGGACCCTCGGCTTCGCAGAGGTTCGCCAACGTGGTTCCCACAGGCAGTTTCGGCATCCTGATGGCAGGACCACGACTGTCCCAGTCCATCCCGGGCGGGATGTTTCCCCGATTCTGCTCCGCCAGATCGCCAAGGACATCGGTTTGACGGCCGAGGAGTTGATCGAACACAGATAGGATGGCGTTTCGTGGAGTGGATTCTCCAGCCCGCGGGGGCTTCAGCCGGCCTGCGCAGCCGGGCTGAGAGCCCGGCGCGGCCTGAGAGGCCGCCCCACACCGGGCCACTTGCGCCACACCAGCTCGGCCTCCTGACGGCGAGGCCCACCTCGGGGAAGGCGCGCGAATCCGCGAGCGGCCGCACGCGGAACAACCGCTGCCGGTCGTCGATGCGCACGCGGCCGCGGAAGACGCCCTTGGCCACGGGCGGCCGTGGCGGGACCACCGCGGATGGGTAACACTGCGCGGAGTCTGCACCGCGCACTCAGGCTGTGGCAAACTGAGATCAGCCCGCCTTGGGCGAGGCCAGGATATGGAGGTACGACCCACTCAAGCTGTCGTCGAGCCGTCGGCAGGGGAGATCCCGGCGCTGGACGAGATCGTTCGTCGTCTGGTGAGGGTCTACCATCCGGAGAAGATCTATCTGTTCGGGTCCGTGGCGCGCGGGGAGGCCGGTCCTGACAGTGACTATGACTTGATGGTGATTCTACCCGACGGTGCACCGCTGCAACTGCAATCCGAAGACCTCGGGTACCGGGCCTTGCGGGGCACGGGCACCGCAGCCGACATTCTTGTTTGGGCCCACAGCAACTTTGAAAGGCAGCTTCATCTGAAGGCCTCGTTCCCTTCCACGGTGGTCAGAGAGGGCAGACTGCTCTATGGCGGAGCGTGACCCCGTCCTGGTGGCGAACACCAGGGAGTGGCTGGAACGCGCCAAGGAGGATCTCGAGACCGGTGCCTTCAGTCTCACGGCGGATCCTCCATTTGTGCGAAGCGCGCTATTCCACTGCCAACAAGCTGTTGAGAAGGCGATGAAGGCCTTTCTCACCGCCGGGGAGGCAAACGAAGCGCTCCGTCTGGCGCGGTCTTTCATGGCGTCCATGCTGAGTCGCTACCCTCGCGATATCGTCTCTGACGCTGGCTTTGCAGGGGACGTTCCGCCGTCAGCCAAGTGAATGGGCCCTCAGGCCGGCGAGGGTATTCTACTCCGGCCTGCTCAACGGGGCGCAAGAGCCCGGCGCGGCCTGAGAAGCCGCCCCACGGAGGCCCACTTCCGCCACAGCAGTTCCCCGAGGTGGAGCGTGGGGGCCAGCGCACTCCCGGCCCGGTCAGTCTCGAAGCTTCTTCAGAATGTGCCTGGCCAAGCTCTCGTTGACTTCGCGGTGCCTCGGTACGGGTTGACAGACCCCAGTTCGAGGGTTGCGATACCAGTCGTGCCTGCCGCCATGCCGCAGGAAGACACAGCCCGTCTCTTGCAAACGGCGGATCAGGTCCTGTCGCTTCACGAGACCGGCAACTCGGCCACCCGGCGCACTCCGGGGATTTCACCGCTGGTCAGATCGCGCAGCAGGTCCTTGAGATGGTCCTGGAGCTCGTCGAGACTCTCGCCCTGCGTCATGTAGTCCGGGTACTCCTCGAAGTATCCGAGCCAGTAGTCCCCGTCCTGCCAGTAGACGTACCGTGCGGTGTTCACGCTACCAGTGTAGCGCGCGGTCGGGCAAGCCTCCAGGCTTTGCGGCCGGCTTCAGCCGACTTACGCAGCCGGGCTGAGAGCCCCGCGCGGCCTGAGAAGCCGCCCCACGCCGTCCCACTTCCGCCAGACCAATTCGGCGAGGTTCAGGGCCAGGGCCAAGGCCA
>CAZIRH010000355.1:0-5254 GCA_964541065.1 uncultured Solibacteraceae bacterium | reverse complement strand
CGGCTGGGGCCCGAAGACATGCAGCGCCTGGAGGCGTCGCCGCTACCCGCGGTGAAGTTCCTGTGGGAGCTGATCCGCATCTGGCAGGAGGGCAAACCCGAGCGGCGGCCGGTGCTGCACGATCCGCTGGCCGTGGCGGTCACATTTCGCCCGGAGCTGGTTCGCACGGTCGCCGGGCGCGTCGAGGTCGAGACCCGCGGGGAGCCGGGCCGCACTTACGGCATGAGCATTCTGCGGCCCGACCCGAACGGACTGACCCGCGTGGCCTCGGAGGTGCGGGCCTCCGAGTTCGTCGAGCTGTTTGTGGAGCGCGTGGCGAGCACGCCGCGGGCTCATGGGAGGTGAGGACATGAAGTCTCTGGACAGAAGGTTGTTTCTGATGGGCTCCCTGGGGGCGGCAGCTCGCGCCCAAGTGCCGGAGGAGTCCGTGGGCACGGGCTTCGTCGGCACGGGCAACCGTGGCGCCTACCTGTTGCAGACCGTGCTCGGAGAGCCAGGCGCCAAGGTGGTGGCGGTCTGCGACATCAAGCCGGAGCGGCGGGACAAAGCCGCCACGCTGGCCGCGCGCGACACGCCCGCCACTTACACCGACTACCGCCGCCTGCTGGACGACAAGGCGGTCAAAGCGGTCTTCATCGCCACGCCCTGCGACCTGCACGCCGAGATGGCCATCGCCGCGCTCCAGGCTGGCAAGCAAGTCTACTGCGAGAAGCCCCTGGGCGTAACGCCCGAGTCCTTGCGGGAGCTGCTGCGCGTGGCACGCAACGCCAAGACCGTGTTCCAGGCGGGGCAGCAGTTGCGCTCGGACGCTCGCTTCAAGCACATCATCACCAAGATTCACGAGGGGATTGTGGGCAAGGTGATCATGGTGAAAGCCCAGCGCCATGCGGGCGACGACCTGGCCCACGATGGCCCCTCCGCCGACTGGTTCTTTGACGCCAAGCGCTCCGGGGACGTCATCGTGGAGATGGCGGTGCATAACCTGGATCTGTGCAACTGGATGATCTCCAGTCTGCCCGAGCGCGCCGCGGGTTTCGGCGGGACGCTGCTGTGGGTGAACGATCCGCCGGGGCGCACCAACATGGACGGCTACACGCTCAGCTACGAGTACCGCAACGGCGTGAAGCTCTCCTTCACCCAGGTGTTCTTTCACCCGGGCGGGATGCCTGGTGGCGGCCAGTACTTCTACGTCTTTGGCACGGACGGCGCGGTGGACGTGAGTGGCGGCATGTTCTACCCGCGGGCGCGGGGGGGCCAGCGGGTGAACCTCCTGGAGGGCGCGCCGCCGGCGGCGGGCCGGGACGCGCACATCGCCGCTTTCTTCGACTGCATCCGCACCGGAGCCCGGCCGCCGGCGGACGTGACCGTGGGCGTCACCGGCGCGCTGACCGCCATCCTGGGCCGGGAGGCCATCTACCGCAAGCGCGTCATGGAGTGGCGCGAGCTGGGGGTGGAGATCTGAGCGGCCCGAGGATCAGAAGGTGGCGCTCGCCTCTTGAGATGTCCCGGTTGCGTTAGTGAGCGTCACCCGCACGGCATTGACCGCGCTGGCCTCGCCGGAGACGGTGAAGGGCTGGACGTAGCGGAACTGGCTCCCGAAGCTGGCCGAGGCCGCGTTCTGGTACCAGGTGGTGAAGGCGCTGTCCACGTTGACCGGGATCTCGGGCGTGGTCAAATCGGCGCCGGAGGCGGTGAAGCGGAAGGTCGCGCTGGTGACCTGCCGCGGCGTGGCGTAGCCGATGATCTCGACTTCGAAGCCCGCGGTGGTGCGCGTCACCCGGACGGTCGAGATGACAGGCGCCGCGCGGTTGACCCGGGTCGCAAAGCTCGGTGCTGGCGAGGGCGTGACATCGACCTCGCCGGCCCGCAGACTGGCGGTCACGGTGATGGTCCCCGCCACGGTGCCCACCTGCACGCCTACATCCTGCGCGCTGCCGAACTGCGCGCGGGTGCTGCCGGCGGGAATGGTGAAATCCACAGTCCGGCCGCCCCCGGCGAATTGAAGCGCGGGGTCATCGGCGGGCACGACGGCATCGGCCCTGAAGCTCAGGGTAAGGCGGCCGGAGAGGGCCGCCGGCGCGCCGGCCGCCAGGTTCACCTGGAGCCTGGGCTGCTGGGCCGGTTGCACCACGTCAGTGAGCCCGGCGAAGGTCAGCGCCGGCAGCCCGGTCACGGTGAGCGTGAATGGCTTGGCGGCCGCGCTCCTGGCGCTGTCGGTCACCTGGGCGTTGAAGCTGAACGCGCCCGGGGCAGTTGGCGTGCCGGCGATGGCTCCGGTCGAAGCGCCAAGGGCGAGCCCCGGCGGCAGGGCACCCGAGGTTATCGACCAGTAGTAGGGTGTGACCCCTCCGGTAGCAGCAAGGCTCTGCGAGTAGCTGGCTCCCACCGTGCCACCTGGCAACGGTGACGCCGTGGTGATGGCGAGGGCGGCCGGGCTGATCGTGACGGCGAACGCCTTGGTGGCGGTGCTTTTCGCGCCGTCGGTCACCTGCGCGGTGAAGTTGAAGGTCCCAGGAGCCGTCGGGGTGCCGCTGATTACGCCGGTCGAGGCATTGAGGGACAGCCCCGCGGGCAGGGAACCGGAGACGAGCGACCAGTTGTAGGGCGTGACCCCTCCGGTGGCGGTGAGGGTCTGGGAGTAGCTGACCCCTACCGTGCTGCCCGGCAGCGGTGAGGCCGTGGTGATAACCAGGGCGGCCGGGTTGATCGTGAGGGTGAACGCCTTGGTGGCGGTGCTTTTCGCGCTGTCGGTCACCTGTGCCGTGACGTTGAACGTGCCAGCGGCAGTCGGCGCACCGGTGACCGCGCCAGTGCTGGCGCTGATAGACAGTCCCGGAGGCAGCACGCCGGCGAAGATCGACCAGATGTAAGGCGTGGCGCCTCCCGTGGCGGCCAGGTTTGCTGAGTAGGCTACACCCACCGTGCCGGTGGGGAGCGACTCGGTAGTGATGGTCACCCCCCGGATGATCGTCACGGTAAACGTGCGCGATGCGGTGGCCTTGCCGTCGTCGGTCACCCGCACCGTGAAACTGAAGGTGCCCGCGGCCGTGGGCGTCCCCCTAATGACCAGGGTGGAGGCGCTGAATGCCAGCCCGGGCGGGAGATCGCCCAAGATGTACCACAAGAACGGCCGCGTGCCGCCCGAGGCCGCCAGCGAGGTGGAGTAGTCCACGCCCACTGTGCCGTTGGGCAGGGAGGTTGTTGTGATGACCAGCGGCGGGTTGATGGTTAGACTGCCCCCGTTCGAGTACACGCCGCCGGGGTTGACTACGTAGACGGTGGCAGTTCCAGCGGTGGTCAGGAAGTTGTCCGGGATCGCCAGCCGCAACTCGCCGTCGGTGATGAACTCGGGCCGGAGCAGCCGCCCGCTCGCGGTCGGCCCGCTCCACTGAACCTGTGATCCCTGCTCGCCGCCCGGCAGGAACCCAGTGCCCACGATGGTGAGCACCACCCCGGTGCAGCCCGCGGTGACCGCGGTGGGAGTGATGGCGCTGATGGTCGGCGGAGCGATGATGATGAAGGTGACCGTATTGGAGGACTGCGAGGGGTAGCCGACGACCTGGTTGATTACTTGGATGGTGGCCGCGCCCGGGCTGGCCACCAGCAAGGCCGGGACCGGGCAGGTCAGAGTATTAGCGTTGGCGTTGTAGATGCAGCCCGCCAACGCGCTGCCGTTCCAGAGAACCTGGGACCCGGAGACGAAGTACTGGCCGCCGACGGTCAGAGTGAAGACCGGGCTGCCGGCCGTCACCGAACTGGGGTTGATCCCCGTAATGATGGGCGGCAGCGCCTGTGCCAGGCAGAGTCCGGTGGCGGCCAGCAGGAGCAGGAAAGTGCGGGCCGTCTTCATTTGGCCTCTCCCTCGACAGGTCGCCGGGCTGGAACGAACACCACGCGCGCCTCGGGTGCGCCACCGTCCAGCAGCCACATGGGTTCGCCGGAAAGATCCGTGAGGCGAAACACGGCGTTGCCTTGCAGGGGCTCCAGGCGTGTGAGCGCGCAATCGCAGGAAACCAGCGAGGGCGGCCCGCCGGTGAGGTCCAGCGCCGCGATTGTCCCCGAGCCCTCGTTCACCACAAACACGCGGCTGCGGTCACGGGAGACGCTGACCGCGGTGGGCTTCGAGATCCCGTCGCGCTCGCCGGCCAGCAGCGTCACCTCGCCTTCGGCGCTGACGCGGTAGACGGCGTTGCGAAGGCTGTCCGCCAGCACCACCTCTGTGCCTGCGCCGAGAAACACGGCCGCCGAGGCTTCCCCGGTGGGGAGCAGCAGGCGCAGGTTACCCTCGGCGTCGAACAGGTAGAGGCCTTCGCTGTCGCCCGTGGCCGCGGAGAGGAGCAGCGAGTTGCCGTCATCGCTGACGGCCCACACCTTGGCTCCGGCGGGAAGACTGGCCAGTTCCAGTGTCCGGCTCACCGCCGGGGCGTCCGGCAAGCCCGCCACCACCTGCACGAGGCCCCGGTCGGCGTACAGCAGCGCCGCGGCGCTCCCGGCGGGGCTCAGGAGGATGCGATCAGGGGCGGGCACCGCCTCCGCCACGGGCGTCGAGGAGACCTCGCCGGCGAGGTTGCGCAGAAGCGTCACGCGGCGCTCAGGGCCGATGGCCGCCAGCAGGTAGTCCATCTGCTGGGCAATGGCGGCACGGTGGATCTCGCCGCCCAGGTCGAGGAGCGGCCCCAGCGTAGCCGCGCCGGGCAGGCCGAAGATGGGCCGCACGCCGGCCGCTTCGCCGTCCAGCACGTAGCCGAGCACCGGCCCGCTGATGCGCGCCGAGCCATCCTGGCCGCTGGCGAGCGATGCTGCCAGCAAGACCGCCACAGCCGTTGTCCACATTGTTCTCGTCATGGTGACCTCCTCCTCGAGAGGGCTACCTGGGTGGCGGTCCGACCGCCGGCGTGCCGGGCGTGATCGAGACCGTGCGCCGCGGCGGCTCGACGGGCGTCGAAGGCGCGGATGTGCCCTTGCCGCCGCGTGTGGCCGCGACCGCGCCGACAGCCGCCGCGCCACCTACTACGGCGATGATGGCCAGCATCTTCCCGGAGACGCCGCCGGCCGCTGCCGCCGCCGCCGCCGCGGCCATGGCGTTGGTCTGCGAGATGGTGGCGCTTCCGGTCATGCCCTGGTAGTTGGCGCTCACCCGAATCTGAAAACTGCCCGCGACATTATTCGGCCTCAGGCCGGTGGCCACGGCGCGGCCCTGCGCGTCCGTGGTCACCGTCAGCATGCGGGCGCCGTTGGCAAAGACCCCGCTCGG
>CAZIRH010000354.1:0-5255 GCA_964541065.1 uncultured Solibacteraceae bacterium | reverse complement strand
CCTGGGGTTGATACCCACGCGGGCGTGCAACCTGCGGTGCGTCTACTGCGGGTTCGGGGCGCGCACCGCGCCCTGCGGCCAACTGGGGCCGCGGGCCGCGGTGACCGCGGTGGACTGGATGGCGGAGCGGGCCGAGGGCACGCTCGAAGTTCACTTCTTCGGGGGGGAGCCGCTGGCGGCGGAAGATGTGGTGGATGTGGCGGTGCACCGCACGCGGAGTGCTGCCGCGCAACGGGGCCTCGCGCCGCGGCTCGAGCTGGCCACCAACGGCGCCTGCCGCCAGGAGCGGGCGCGGTTCTTGGGCGACTACTTCGACGCCGTGGTCCTCTCCTTCGACGGGGCGCAGGAGATCCACGACCGGCGGCGGCCGCGCGCGGGTGGAGCGGGCAGCTTCGAGGAGGTGGCGACGACGGCCCGCATCCTGAGCCAGTCGCCCACGGAACTGTGCCTGCGCATTTGCGTCGGCGAGGACAACGTGGGCGAGTTGGCGGCGACGGTGGCCTGGTTCTGCGCGGACTTCCAGCCGTCGGTGATCGACTTCGAGGTGCTGCAACCGACGGCGGAGTCGGAGGCGGCAGGCCTGCGGCCTCCTGATCCGTACCGCTTTGCGGCGGAGTACCAGCGCGCCCGGCAGGTGGCCGAGGCCCACGGCGTCAAGGGCGTCTACGCGGCGACGGAGCGGGACGAGCTGCGCGTGAGCTTCTGCCCGGTGGGTAAGGATGCGCTGATGGTCACGCCGGAGGGGCAGGTGAGCGCCTGCTACCTGCTGGAGCGCGACTGGCAAGCCCGCGGGCTGGATCTCAACCTGGGCCGGCTGGCGGAGGGGGGCCTCGAAGTGGACCTCGGGGCGGTCCAGACGGTGCGGGAGATGGTGGCGGCGAAGCCGCGCTGCGAACCCTGCTTCTGCCGGTGGTGGTGCGCCGGAGGCTGCCATGTGAACCACACTTTTCCCGGTTGCCCGCCGAACTACGACGACTTCTGCGTTCAGACGCGACTGATCACGGCTTGCTCGCTGCTGGACGAGCTGGGGCAGGGCTGCCTGGCAGAGGAGCTGCTGGCGAACCCGGCAGGCATGGAGCGACTGGCGCTCCAAGCCTCGGACCGGCTGGAGGACTGGGAGGCGGCCGGTGGGTAGGTACCGTTGCGCGGAGGGAGTGAGCTGGGCGGTTGAGCTCCACGGGGTCGTGGTGCTGGACCCGCGGCGGGAGAGCGCCATCCGGCTGGGCTACCCGGAGGCGGCGCTGTGGGATCTGGTCAGCCGCAGCGAGAGCGGGGAGCGGCTGACGCAGAAGATGGGCGCCCTTGGATCGCTGGAGGCGGAGGCGGTCGAGAGGTTCGTGAGCGAGACCTTGCGGCGGTGGGTGGAGGCCGGGCTGCTGGTCGCGGAGGAGGGCGATGGCTAACATCTCCGTGACCGCGGTGTGCAACCGCGACTGCGGCTACTGCTTCGCGCGGGCCGCGCTGGGCGGCGGTGCGGCGTACCGGCATATGCCGCGCGAGCGCTTCCGGGAGGCGCTGGACTTTCTGGAGCGTTCCCTCATCGACCAGGCACGGCTGCTGGGCGGGGAACCGACGCTCCACCCGGAGTTCGCGCGGCTGGTGGATCTGGTCGTGGAGCGGGGGTTGCGCCTGCTGGTCTTCTCCAACGGGATGATGCCCGAGGCCGCTCTGCGGCGGCTCGAGGAGGCGCCGGCGGAGCGCGTGAGCGTGCTGGTCCACGTGAGTGCCGCCCAAGGCCGCCAGCGCCAGGCTCAGACGCTGGCGCGGCTGGGCCAGCGGGCCACGCTCAGCTTCAACATCGATTCGCCTGCCTTCCAGCCGGGCTTCCTGCTGGAGCTGATCCGGGCACACGGTTTGGGCAAATCGGTGCGCTTCGGCTTGGCGCATCCGTGTGTGGGGGCGGAAAACCGTTTCCTCCACCCCCGGTACTACCGGGCGGCGGGCCAGCGGCTGGTGGACTTCGCCCAGCAAGCCGCCGCCGAGGGCGTCGAGACGGGGCTGGATTGCGGTTTCGTGCCCTGCATGTTCCCCCCAGGCGGTCTGGAGCTGCTGGGCAAGGAAGGGGCGGAGGCGGGGCTGCGCTGCGGTCCCATCCCGGACGTGCTGCCGGACGGGCAGGTGGTCGCCTGCTACCCCCTGGCGGCCTTGCACCGGGAGCCGCTGCCCGCGCGCGAGGATGCGGCCTGGCTGCGCCGGAGGTTCGACCGCCGTCAGGCCCCGTACCGGGCGGTGGGCGTATTCCGAGAGTGCGCGGAGTGCCCCACCCGGGCGGCCGAGCGCTGCACGGGCGGGTGCCTGTCGGTGGGCATGCTGAGGCTGAGGGGGGAGACGGAGACCAGAAGGCAAGAGGCAAAAGGCAAAAGGCAAAAGTCGATGTGCCCGGACACGGAGGCACGGATGCCTGTGGCACGGTGGGTGGTGCCGTACGTGGATCAGCCGTTGGCTTTCTGGGAGCGGCTCGAAGCCGACTACGGTGGGCACATCCGGGAAGTGTACTTCCCACTGCCCGGCGGGATTGTGGGCTCGGGGCGCCCACCGCAGCCCGCCGAGCACCTCGAGGAATTCCTACGCGGGTCCTCTCTGCCGCGCGGCGTGCTGGTCAACCCCATCACGCTGCCGGCGGCCGTGGATGAGATCGCGCCGCGGGTGATCGAGGCGCTGCGCCGGCTGATGGGGGACCATGGCATCCGGGGCGCCACGGTTTCCAACCTGCTGCTGGCGGCGCGCATCCGGGAGAAACTGCCCGAGTTGCCCCTGGCGGCCTCGGTGCTGATGGACGTGGCCCGGCCCAACCAGGCGCTGATGCTGGAAGGGATCTGCGAGACGCTGGTGCCGGCCAGCCGGGTGGTGCGGGACCTGGCGGCGCTCCAAGCCCTACGGGACGCGTTCGCGGGGCGGATTCGGCTGATCGTGAACGAAGCCTGTCTGCCGGGATGCCCCTACCGCGTGGAGCACTTCCACGAGATGGGCAGCGGAGTCGGTTATCCCGAATCTCTGTGCCGCGAGTTGTTGGAGCGGGAGCCGTGGATGCGGCTGACGGGGGCCTGGGTGCTGCCGCAGCATCTGCACCTGTACGACGGCCTCCATGACGAGTTGAAGCTGGCCGGGCGGGTGACTCTGCGAGGAGAGGCCGCCTACCGGCGGGTGCTGGGCGCGTACGTGGCCCGGAGTCCCCTGCCGCCGCACGAAATCGGCGGGGGCCCGGCCTCGGTGCTCGAGCCGATCCAGATCAGCGAGGAGTTCTTCGCCAAGACGTTGGCGTGCGGGCAGGCGTGTCACGCCTGCCATCTCTGCCGGGAGTATTGGGAGGCGCAGCGGAGGCCGATCAGCGCACCGCGAGCGTGACTTGGTTGGAGGCGGCGCCGCCCAGCGTGAGGCGCAAGGGTACTTGGCTGCCTACTGGGGCCTCTGCCGGGATGACCGCGTTGACCTGCCAGAGTCCCACGAACCCGGGAGCCAGGCCGCTGAAGACCACCTGGGCACGGAGGCCGCCGATGGTCACTTCGGGTGAGCCGGGGGTGGTCGAGAGCGGGTCGGTGGGAGCGGTAGCGCCCTCCTCGACCGGGGGTTGGACCTTGCCCTGCCCGGTGCCGTAGATGATGACGGCGGATCCGCGGGAGGCGGGGTTGTCGGGGCCATTCAGCGAGTAGTCCTGGTTGAGAACGGCGCCGCGGCCGTCTCCAATTGAGAACAGACCCGGGGCCGCGGCGGCCACTTCGATGTGGACGGGCTGCGAGTCCAAGCCGCCATGGTTGACCTTCACGACCGCCAGGCCCGGGGGAAGGTCACCGGGGATCTGGGCGTTGACCTGGCTCGGCGAAACGTACATCAAGGGGGCGGGCCGGCCCCCGACAGTGACGGCGGTTCCGGCCAGCGAGGGAGGGACGGGCAGCAAAGGGGGAGCGCAGGTGGCGGAGGCCAGGCCGCTGCCATAGATGGAGACCAGCGAGCCCGGGGCTACGGGCGCCCGGGAACTGGCGGCGTTGACCACGCCGGCGGCAGTCAGGGCAGGCCGATCCGAGACTTGTTCCAGGCGCGTGAAGCGCACGCGGTAGTTGCGCAGGTCGGCAATGTAGAGGTTGCCGCCGGGGTCGGCAGCCACCGCGTAGGGGGTGTGGAAGCGGGCGCAGCCGGAGGGGCCGCCGTCGCCGTCATAGCCTTCGGCGCCTAGGCCGGCCACGGTGGCGATGACGCCGCCGGGAGTGACCACGCGCACGCGGTGGTTGAGCGCGTCGGCGATGTAAAGGTTGCCGTAGCGGTCCAGCGCCAGGCCTTTGGGGTAGCGTAGCTGGGCGGCTTCGGCGGGCCCGCCGTCGCCGCTCGAGCCGTAGCCGCGGCTGCCAGCCACCGTGAAGATCTTGCCGTCAGGCGAGATCCTGCGCACGGCGTGGTTGTACGGATCGGACACGTAGAGGTTCCCCTTGTCGTCGAGGGCGAGACCATGCACGGCGCCGAGCTTGGCGTCCGCGGCGCGACCTCCGTCGCCGGAGTAGCCCCACTCACCGGTGCCGGCGACGGTCGAGATGGTTCCCTCCGGGTTGACCTTGCGGACGCGGCAGCTCCAGCTTTCGGCGATGAAGAGGTTGCCCTGGGCATCTACGGCCAGCCCGCCGGGAGGGCGCAGCGCGGTGAGGGTAGCGCGGCCACCGTCGAGGCCCAGGCCCTCTCTGCCGCTGCCGGCGACGGTGGTGATGGTGCCGTCGGGCGCGACCTTGCGAACGCGCACATTGCCGGAATCCGAAATGTAGAGGTTGCCACGGGCGTCCAGGGCGAGGCCTCCCGGGTAGGAGAGCTTGGCGGCGGTGGCTGGACCGTTGTCGCCCGAGAAACCTTCCTCGCCAGTCCCGGCGACGGTGGTGAGAGTACCGCCGGGAGCCATCTTACGGACACGGTGGTTCCAACTGTCGGCGATGAAGAGGTTGCCCTGGGCGTCGGCGGCCAAGGCGTAGGTGTTGTCCACCCGCGCCTCCCAGGCCGGACCGCGCTCGCCCGAGAAGCCGTACTCGCCCGTGCCGATCAGGGTGTTGATGGCGCCCAGGCGAACCTGGGCCCCCACCGGCCCCGCGAGGTACGCCAGCAGGCACCAGCCGGTGATGAGCGCATAAGCTGCCTGCCGGGTTCGCATGGCGTCCTCCTGACCCTATGGGCCTGGTGCCACCGCCTTGCCCTCCCCCAGTTCTGCGTGGGCTCAACGTGGCATAGGCATTCCTTCGAAAATGGATCAGGCGGCGTGCGCCAGTGGCTCCAGAATCACC
>CAZIRH010000353.1:0-5292 GCA_964541065.1 uncultured Solibacteraceae bacterium | reverse complement strand
GCTCACCGGCCGGTTGAAGGAGCTGGAGGAGGCTGGCCTTCTCGAGGACACCATCGTCTTCTTCTGGGGCGATCACGGGGTGGGGCTGCCGCGCGCCAAGCGCTGGCTGTACGAGTCCAGCACGCACGTGCCGCTGGTGGTCCGCGTCCCGGAGAAGTTCCGCACGGAGGGGCAGGGCAAGCCCGGCACGGCGGACGCTCAACTGATCAGCTTCATCGACCTGGCCCCCACGGTGCTGAACCTGGCCGGCGTGCCCGTGCCTAAGCACATGCAGGGCCGGGCCTTCCTGGGCCCCAGCCTGACGCCGCCGCGCCAGTATGTCTTCGGTGCCCGCGACCGCATGGACGAGCGCTACGACATCGTGCGCATGATCCGCGACCGGCGCTACCGCTACCTGCGCAACTACGAGCCCCACAAACCCTACGCCCAGCACACCTCCTACATGGAGCAGGGCTTCATCATGCAGGAGCTGCGGCGGCTCGCCACCGAAGGCAAGCTGCCGCCCGCGGCGCAGCTCTACATGGGCGACAGCAAACCGGTCGAGGAGCTCTACGACGTCGAGAACGATCCTCACGAGATCAACAACCTGGCTCCGTCTCTCCGGCACCGGGCGGTTCTCGAACGCCTCCGCAGGGCGCTCCGAGCGTGGGCGATCCGCACCGGCGACCTGGGGCTGATCCCGGAGCCGGAGGTGGTCGAGCGAGAGAAGAAGCTCGGCACCCGCTACGCCATCCTGCGCCAGCCGGGCGTGGAGAAGTATGCCGAGCGATTGGAGGCGCTGGTCGAGGCGGTCAACCGGGACAGCAACCCCGCCCTGGTGAAGCAAGCCCTCGACGATCCGGATCCCGCCTTTCGCTACTGGGCTCTGGTGGGCCTCACCAAAACGCCCGGCGGCGCGCAGGCGGCGAAGGAGGCCGTGCTGAAGGCCATGGACGATCCGGCGCCGGTGGTGCGCGTCACCGCCGCCCGGGCCGCGGCCGCGCATCTCGGGTACGGAAAAGCCGTGCCGCTGCTGACTCAGGAACTCCGCAACGCCAACGAATGGGTGCGGCTGCACGCGGCCATCGCGCTGGACGAACTGGGCGAGAAAGCCCTGCCCGCGCGGGAGGCCTTGCGGGAAGCCGCGGCGGACAAGCGGAACGAATATGTCCAGCGCATCGCGGACCACGCGCTGCGCCGGTTTGGCGCGAGCTGAGTCGCCGCCGAGAGCCCTACTCGTACTTGAACGCTTTGAACAGGATGTTCTCCTGCTTGCCCGGGTTGCGCACCATGACGTCGAAGGTGCCTGCGGTGTAGCGCCGCGTCACCCCGGTGATGCGTTCCGGCGTCACCGTCTTGATGGTGATCCACTCGCCGCCGATCTTGGCCGACAGTCCGGACACGAAGTTCGCGCCCTCGAGGACCACCTCGGTCTCGCCAAACCAGGGGCCTCGATCCGGGGTGATGCGATCCACCCGGGGCGGAGTGAGCACGGCGGTCAGCTCCTTGGCCTGGGGCGGGCCGAAGCGTCTGAAGTTGTATGGCCGGACCTGGAAGTAATACTGGCCCGGTTGCAGGTACTCCGGCTGGTAGTAGGTGCTGTTGCCCACGTCCCACTCGATGTACAGATTGTCCGGCGAGGCGCCGGCAAGAACCTTGTAGCCCAGCACCGAGGGCGAGGGACTGCGCGACCAGCTCACGCGCAGCGAACCGGGCGTCACGGTGACCGAAGGGACCGGCAGCGGCGTGGTCTCGCCGCCGGGCTCGACCGGGTCGGCAGTCACCGCCAGCTCGGCGATGCCCGGAGCGTTGCCCGTGGGAAAGCCGAGCAACTGGATATGCGCCCAGGTAACGGGCGCCGGATTGGGCACCCGGACGGTGAAGGGCTCTTCCGGCTTGCCCGGCTCGGAGCGGGCCTGAATCCGCTGGCCACCGCTCAAGTAGATCTCGAGGTCTCCGATGGGCGTCTGGACTCCCGGCCGCGGGTAGATGAGGAACTCGCGGACGGTGAGGGGCTGGTCCCAGATCAGGCGGACCCAGGGCCAGAGATCGGTGGGCGCAGGCACCCACTGGTAGCGGCCGTTCTCCTGCCCGATGTAGCCGTCCAGGGCCCGCCCGGGGCCCATGTACGAGGCGTCCTTGGCGGAAGAACCCTGGACCAGGGCCAGCCGGCCCCAGTTCACGCGCGCCGAGTGGCTCAGCTCCGGCCGGATCATGTGCCCGCGGTGGCAGCCGGTGCAGCGGATGACCTCCCCGGGCCGCAACTGCTCGTGGCCGAACATGGGCGTGCGGATCTCGCCCGCGTAGCTGCCGGAATAGCGGGCCGCCACGCCGGTCGCACCCCGCAAGAAGTACAACACCGGGCGGTCGGCCGGGATGTCGGCGCGGAAAGAGCCGTCCGGATTAATGGGGAAGGATTTCCAGAACCGCGGCATCTGCTTGCGGATCAAGGGGAATTGCGGCGTGGTGGTGAAGGTCTGCGCGTCGTCGTAGATGTCGAGGGCCACCACCGAACCGGGTAGCGGCGACAGCACGTGCGTGAAGCGCCGGTCAATATCGGCGTACACGCTGCGGCTCTCGAAGATGGCCCAGCGGGAGATGGGCGGGCTGGGGTGCTCCTCGGGCGCCGCGGTGACCTCGTCGCGGACCGGCGGGACCTTGCGCGAGTACACGGCCACGGCGTCCAGCTCCTCGGTGCCGGGCTTGTCGTAGACCAGGCGTATGTTCTGGAAGTCGCCGTCGCACACGTACAGCCCGAAGTCGTACTCGGCGTACAGGCGCAGTTGGCTGTCGCGCCAGGTGCGGGCCGTGGGGGTATAGGAGAACAGAATGCGCCCGTCCGCCAGGGGCGTGGGCGCCAGGGCGTGCGGCGCGTCCAGGTTCAGCGGATCGCCGATACCCGCGATGGTGTTGCCCGTGCCGTCGCCGGGACGGAACTTGGCGATCGAGCAGGCCAGCGGCGAGCCCAGGAAACTGGCCGTGGCCCGGCGCGTGTAGACGATCTCCCCGCTGGGCATCTCGCGGTAGTGGATGCCCCCGCCCGAGCCGTGCGTCAGGAACCCGCCCAGGAAACCGAGGCGCCCGGTGCCGACGCCGTCGGGGTTTACCGCCCAGGGCTCGAAAAAGCTGGACCCGAAGCTCACGTCCCCTTCCAGCGGTTGCAGCCCCTCGGTGGACAGCGAGGGGATGTTCATGTTGTCGTTCCACATGGCGTACAGGATGCGCCCGTCCGCCATCACCCAGGGATGATAGGCCCCCGTGCGCGTCGAGACGATGCGGCGCATGTCGCTGCCGTCGCCGTTCATGATGTACAGCGTCAGACCGCGCTGCCCGCAGGAACCGCTGACCGAGGGGTAGCGCGTGGAAGTGAACACGATGCGCCCGTCGGGCAGGTAGGCTGGGGCGAAGTCGCCGAAACGGCTGAAGGTCGAGGCATTCTGCTTGGGCAGCCGCGGATCGTCCGGGATGTCGAAGTTGCGGGTCTCGGGCGTGAGCTGCCGCAGGCCCGTGCCGTCAATTTTGACCTCGAAGATCCGCCACATCCCGTTGCGGGCCTTGACGCCGGAAAAGGCCACCCGTGTGCCGTCGAGCGATACCATGGGCCGCTGCGCATCGAAGATGCCGTTGTGCGGCCCGGCCAGAGCGACCACCTCGCCGCTCGGCTTCCACAGGTTGAGCGTGCCGCCGACCGTGGTCTCCCGCCCGGTGACGTCCACGGGCGGGCCGACGTCGTAGCCGGTCAGCGTATCCAAATGGGTGCGGGAAACGAACACGATGGGGGGCAGGTCGCTCGCGCCGGACAACGCGGCGGGCTCCCCAAGAGTCGTGCCGCTGACAGTCACCAGGAGAACAAACGCCGCCGCCGTCACCCACAGCGGCAGGCGCAGACAAAGCCGGAGACTCCTAGTTTGATCCCCCATAAGACTTTGCACTCCTTCGCTCACAGAAACCCTTTCGGCGAAACCGGGTTTCGGTATTCTTGGTATTGATCCTACCATGCTGCCGCAGTCTGAGCTGAGGGTTGCCCAGCGCGGGTGGCGCACGCTGATCCTGCTGCTGGCCGCCGGGGCCGTAAGCCTGGCCCAGCCGGCTGCCTGCACCTTCACGCTGTCTCCCCCCAGCGCCACGGTAGCGGCCGGAGGCGGCGCCGGCAGCATCGGGGTCAGCGCCAGCGCCCCGGACTGCCCCCGCACGGCCGTGAGCGGCGCCGACTGGATCAGCATCACCTTCGGCGCCAGCGGCACCGGCGATGGCACGGTGGGCTACGCGGTCCCGGCCAACCCCACGCTGAACCCCCGCACGGGAACCATCACCATCGGCGGCCAGACCTTCACCCTCACCCAGAACGGAGGCACGTGCAGCTTCTCGGTGTCGCCCGGCAGCGCCAGCATCTCGGGCACCGGCGGCTCGGGCAGCTTCAGCGTCATCGCCACCGCCGGGTGTAACTGGACCGCTGTCAGCAGCGCCGGCTGGCTGACCATCACCTCCGGGGCGGGCTCGGGCAGCGGGACGGTCGCCTACGCCGTGGCGCCCAATCCTGCCCCCTCGACCCGCACCGCGGTGATCACGGTCGGCAGCCAGACGTTCACCGTGGTGCAGGCGGCCGCGTGCAGTCTGGCGTTGGCGCCGCCCGGGGTCTCCGTCGCGGCGGCGGGCGCCACCGGAACGGTCAGCGTGACCGCCAGCGGCTCCAGTTGCGACCGCTCCGTGGCCAGCAGCGTCCCCTGGGTGACGATTTCCTTCGGGGCCACCGGCACCGGCAACGGCACCTTCGGCTACACCGTGGCGCCCAACACCACCGGGCAGGCCCGCACCGGCACGCTGACGGTGGGCGGCCAGATCTTCACCGTCTACCAGGAGGCCGGCGCCTGCACCATCGTCCTGGCCCCCGCCTCCGCGAATCTCGACTCCAAGGGCGGCACCGGCACCGTCAGCGTGACCGCCACACCGGGGTGCAACTGGACCGCCGCTCCCAGCGCGGATTGGATCACCATTACCTTCGGCTCCCCCGGCGTCGGCGACGGCGCCGTGGGTTTCGCCGTGCCCGCTAACACTTTGCTCAGCCCGCGCACCGGCGCGATCAACATCGGCAGCCAAGCCTTCACCATCATGCAGGCGGGCACCTCGTGCAGCTACTCGCTGTCCCCGTCGAGCGCCACGGTCTCGCCCAACGGCGGCACCGGCAGCTTCACCGTCAACGCCACCGCCGGATGCTCCTGGAACGCCGCCAGCAACGCGGACTGGTTCGTCATCACCGCGGGCAGCGGCTCGGGTCCGGGGACGGTCAGCTACCTGGCCGCGCCCAACACCAGC
>CAZIRH010000352.1:0-5310 GCA_964541065.1 uncultured Solibacteraceae bacterium | reverse complement strand
GCACCCCATGGACGCCAAGATGGAGCTGGCCCGCCGGATCGTGGCCCAGTTCCACTCACGCGCCGAGGCCGACCGGGCCGCCGAGGAGTTCACCCGCGTGGTGCGGCGCGGGCAGGCGCCCTCCGGGCTGGAGACCGTGGCGCTGCCCGAGGAGGCGCGCCACGCAGGCGGCATCCGCCTGGATAAGTTGCTGGCGCGCATCGGCCTGGCCGATTCGGTTAGCGACGCCACGCGCCAGATCAAGGCTGGCGCCGTCGAGGTCAACGGGCAGAAGGTCACCGAGCTGATCCTCGCCGGTGCGCCCGCCGAGATGGTGATTCAGGCCGGACGGCGGTGGAGGCGCGTCACGCCATGATCCGGCTGCTGGCGCCCGCCGACATCCCGGTGGCCATGCGGTTGAAGGAGGCCGCCGGGTGGAATCAGAGCGAGCAGGACTGGGCCAACCTGCTGGCGCTGGAGCCCGAGGGCTGCTTCGGCATCGACTGCGACGGCGTGCTAGTGGCCACTTCCGCGGCGGTCTGCTACGGTGAGAGGCTGGCCTGGATCGGCATGGTGCTCACCGCGCCGGAGTACCGCGGGCGCGGGCTCGCCCGCCGGTTGATGGAGCGCACGCTCGAGTTTCTGGAGGCGCGGCGCGTCGCGTGGATCAAGCTGGACGCCACTGACATGGGCCGGCCCCTGTACATCAAGCTGGGCTTCGAGGAGGAGGGTTGCGTCGAGCGCTGCTGCCTGCCGCGGGTCGAGCACTCGCGGCCTGTGGACTTGCCGCCGGCGCGTCTCGAGGATTTCCTGGAACTCGATCGCGCGGCCTTCGGCGCAGACCGCGGGGCGGTGCTGCGCCGGGTGGCCTGCGAGTCGGCGGCCATCCCGGGCGAGGGTTACGCCGTGGGCCGCCCGGGCAGCCAGGCGGCCTACTTCGGCCCTTGCGTCTGCCGCTCGGCGGAGACGGCGCGAACGCTGCTCCAATGGTTCCTGGCGCGCCATCCGGGCGAAAGCGTGTTTTGGGATTTGCCGCCCGGCAACGCCGCCGCCCTCAGCCTGGCCCGCGAGCTGGGCTTCTCCCCCCGCCGCCGGCTCACGCGCATGTGGCGGTGTGGCGTGCCCGGCGCGGCGCCCTTCCACTGCAATGATACGGTGGTCTTCGCCATCGCCGGCTTCGAGTACGGGTAACAGATGTTCCGCAAGCGTTTCCTCTGGAAGCTGAAGCACCGCGAGATCCAACTCGGCGACCGCACGCTCATCGTCGGCATTCTGAACGTCGCCCCGGATGAGTCCTCCGGCGGCGGCCGCTTCCAGGATCCGGACCGGGCCTTCGCCCGGGCGCTCGAACTCGAGGAGCAGGGCGCCGACGTCATCGACATCGGCGGCGAATCCACGCATCCCGGCTCGGCGCGCGTTTCGGAGGCCGAGGAGAAGCGCCGCCTGATGCCCGTGCTCAAGCGTCTGCGCGGCCACCTGGCCATCCCCATTTCCGTGGCCACCTGCAAGGCGGGGGTGGCGGCCAACGCGCTCGAACTGGGCGCGGAGATCGTCAACGACCCCTCCGGGCTCACCTTCGACCCCAAGCTGGTGCAGGCGGTGGCGCAGCACGACGCCGGCCTTATCCTCAACCACATGCGCGGTACGCCGGAAAGCTGGGCCAAGCTGCCCCCGCTGCCCGACGTGATGGGCGCCATCCTCCACGACCTGGAGGCCTCGCTGCACCGCGCCCGGCGCGCGGGCATCGACCGCACGCGCGTGGTCATCGATCCGGGGCTGGGCTTCGGCAAGCGCGGCGAGCAGAACGCGGAGATCCTGGCGCGCCTGGGCCAGTTGGCGCGGCTGGAGGTGCCGATTCTGGCCGGGCCCTCCCGAAAACCGTTTCTGGCGCAGCGCACCGAGCGGGACACCGAATTCGCCACCGCCGCGGCGGTGACCGCCGCGATCCTCGGCGGCGCCCACCTGGTGCGGGTGCACGACGTGGCGGAGATGCGCGCCGTCGCCAGCGTGGCGGACGCGGTGCTGAGGGCCGCCTAGCCCGGCTCTGCTAGACTCGGTTGCTGTATGCTCGACTTCGAGTTCCACAACCCGGTGAAGATCCTCTTCGGCAGAGGGCAGATCGCCAATCTGGGCCAGGAGATCCCGCGGCGTGCGCGCATCCTGATGACCTACGGCGGCGGCAGCATCAAGCGCAACGGCGTCTACGACCAGGTGCAGAAGGCGCTCGCAGGCCGGCCGCTCGACGAGCACGGCGGCATCGAGTCCAACCCGCGGCTGGAGACGCTCTTGCCGGCCGTCGAGCTGGTCCGCAGGGAGCGGATCGGTTTCCTGCTGGCGGTGGGGGGCGGCTCGGTGGTGGACGGCACCAAGTTCATCGCCGCCGCTGCCCACTTCCGCGGCGACCCCTGGAACATCGTGGCCAAGGGCGCCGCGGTCAGAAAGGCCGTTCCCCTTGGCGTCGTGCTGACCTTGCCCGCCACTGGCTCGGAAATGAATCCGTTCGCGGTGATCACCAACTGGCAGAGACGCGAGAAGCTGCCGTTCATGAGCCCGCTCGTCTACCCGCGGTTTTCGGTGCTGGATCCAGAGCTCACCTTCTCGCTGCCGCCGCGCCAGATCTCGAACGGCATCGTGGATGCCTTCGCGCACGTCCTCGAGCAGTACATGACTTACCCGGTCAACGCCCCCTTACAGGACCGCATGGCGGAGGCGATTCTGCTGACGCTCATCGAGGAGGGGCCGAAGACGCTGGCCAACCCCACCGACTACGAGGCCCGCGCCAACCTCATGTGGTGCGCCACCATGGCATTGAGCACGCTGATCGCCGCAGGCGTGCCCCAGGACTGGGCCACCCACATGATCGGCCACGAGATCACGGCCTGGCACGGCCTGGACCACGGCCAGACGCTGGCCATCGTGATGCCGGCCCTGCTCGCAGTGAAGCGCGAGGCCAAGCGCGAGAAGCTCCTCCAGTATGGCCAGCGGGTATGGGGCATCACCTCCGGCAGCCACCAGGAGCGTATCTCCGCGGCGATCGACCGCACGCGGGCCTTCTTCGAAGCGGTAGGCCTGCCCACTCGGCTGTCGGCCTATGGCGTGGGTTCGGAGGCCATCCCGGCGATCGCCGAGCGGCTCGAGCAGCGCGGTTGGACCGGCCTGGGCGAGCGCCAGGACATCACGCCGGCGGTGGTGCGGCAAATCCTGGAGGCGGCGGCCTGACGGGGTTTCGCGCCAAGGTCACGCCATGCACGCAAGGAAGAACCACAAGAGGAAATCTTGGCGTTCTTTGCGAGTCCTTGGCGCTCTTTGCGCGAACTCACAACGTTCTCGAGCACGGCGACCCCGCAAGGGCGCAGCTCTGGCTCTTCCGGGTAACGGGGCATCGGGGCTCTGTTCCGTTCTCGCGGGACTCGCCAAGAAAGACGTCTCCCTCCTTGGCCCAGCTCGCTTCGCCCCCGGTCTTGGCGCGGTGTGACGTGGCCCGAAACCTTGAACGGTGGCTCGGGTTAAGTAAGTTGAGGAGATTGTAAGTATGACGCTTCGCGCATTGATCCCGTTCGTCGTTGTCGTCGTCGCCCTGGGCCAGGTCCCGCTGGGGCCGCCGAATAGACCAGGCGTTCCCGGGGGCCCTGGGATGCCGATGCTGGGGCCGGACATTGGCGTGCTGAAGGCGTACTTGAACCTGACCGATGCGCAGGTTCAGCAGATGCGGCAGGCCGGTGAGCAGGCGCGCAAACAGGCCGCCGAGAAGGTGGGCACCTTTCAGCCGCAGATCCGGGACAAGCGAGTGGCCCTGCGAGACTTGCTCGCCAAAGGCTCCAGCGACCCTGCCGCCGTGGGCAAGCTGGTCCTCGAGATCCAGGCCTTGCACAAGCAGGTGCGGGAGGCGCGCGAGGCGGTGCGAAACAGCCAGCTTAACGTCCTGACCGCGGAGCAGAAAACCAAGTTCAAAGCCATCGAGGACGCGGCGGCGCTGCCGGCGGCCACGCGCGCTGCCATCAGGCTCGGGCTGGTGCCCCGCCCGCAAGGCGCACTGGGACTCGGGCTGATGAGGCGCGGCGCAGGCCTGCGCAGACAGGGTGGCCCAGTGATGGAACCGGGCCCGGGCATGATGCAGCCGGGCCCGGGCATGATGGGACCCGGCCGCGGGTTCCGCCGACAGGGTCGGGGCTCCGTGCCCATGGACGAGACGACTCCGTGACCCGCTTTCGCGCCAAGCGCGCCGAGATCTCGCTAAGCACGCAAGGAATTCCTAAAAGGTGGATCTTGGCGTTCTTTGCGAGTCCTTGGCGCTCTTTGCGCGAGACTGGAGCCAACCTACGCAGCGTCCACGATCCGCCCGTCCAGCATGTGCACCAGGCGGTGGGCGTAGGCGGCCACGGTCGGGTCGTGCGTGATCAGCAGAACCGTCTGGCCGAGGCGCTCATTGAGGTCGCGCAGCAGGCCCAGCACGGCCGCCGAGTTCTTCGAGTCCAGATTGCCGGTAGGCTCATCGGCCAGCAGGATGGAGGGCTGGTTGACGATAGCGCGGGCAATGGCCACCCGCTGCTGCTCGCCTCCGGAGAGCGCGCTGGGCCGGTGATTGAGCCGCTGGCGGATGCCGAGCAGATCGAGGGCTTCCTCGAACTTGGGATCCGGGCCGGGCGTCCGGCCGGCGATGTGGCGAGCGATGGCGATGTTGTCGGCGGCGGTCAGCGTGGGCAGCAGGTTGTACTTCTGGAACACGAAGCCCACCATGCGCTTGCGGAGCGCGGTGCGCGCGGCGTCGGAGATGCGCGACAGGTCGGAACCGTCCACCAGCACCGTGCCGGAGGTCGGCGAGGTCAGCCCCCCCAGGATGTAAAACAGCGTGGATTTGCCGGAACCCGAGGGGCCGGCGACGCAGAGGAATTCGCCGCGCCCGACCTGGAGGTTGACGCCCCGCAGCGCATGCACGTCCACGTCACCCACGTGGTAGATCTTGCGCAGGTCGCGCGCCTCGACGATGGGAGCGTTATTCATAGGCCAGCGCCTCGATAGGATCCTGGCGCGCCGCGCGCCAGCCCGGATAGGACGCTCCTAGCAGCGCCCCGCCCAGTGCGATGGCGGCGGCGATGGGCCACCACCCCGGCACGATCTCCTGGACCAACGAAGCCGGAACCAGCACCGCCACCAGCCAGCGCGTCACATAGGACAGGCCCACGCCCAACACCGACCCCACCACCGCCACCAGCGCCGTCTCCAGCACCACGATGTGCAGCACGTAACCCGCCGAAGCGCCCAGGGCCTTCAGTATCCCGATCTCGCGCGTGCGCTCCAGCACCGCCGTGTACATCGACAGGAACACCACCA
>CAZIRH010000351.1:0-5327 GCA_964541065.1 uncultured Solibacteraceae bacterium | reverse complement strand
TGCGGCGGCTTGGGAAGCGAGGCCACGTAGAGCCCGTTCTCCCCCTGGACCGGCGTGCTGGTCCACGCCTTGCCGATCTCGACCAGCCGGAAATCGCGCGCCTTGGGGTTGGTGGCCTGCCACAGCAACACCTGGGAGGGCGGGTCCAGCGTCCTCAGGCGGAGGGCGCCGGCCTCCCGGTCGGCCTTCCAGTAGAACCTGGGCCGCGGCGTCCCCGTGACGATCGACTGGAAGTAGGCCAGCAGGCCGAACGGCACGTCGGTGTCCTTGAGCGAGTGGTCCGCGTTCGGCACGTAGCGGAGGTACTTCTCGCCGGGCAGATCCGCGAAGTAGAACTGCGAGGAATCCAGCGGAAAGAACTCGTCGCCGGCGGAATTCACCACGTACTTGGGCAGGGTGAGGCGGTCGCGATAGGTGTAGGGGTCCTCGATCTCGATCAGCGCGCGCATCTCCGGCGTGCCGCTCCAGTCCATGGTCCGCATGTCGGAGTAATCCTTGAGCGAGGGCGCCCA
The DNA here is from genome assembly GCA_964541065.1 of uncultured Solibacteraceae bacterium. Taxonomy (GTDB): domain Bacteria; phylum Acidobacteriota; class Terriglobia; order Bryobacterales; family Bryobacteraceae; genus VFZS01. The sequence continues at coordinate 4,815 of CAZIRH010000351.1, read as the reverse complement.
GAAGCCGTAGGCGCGCCAGTGGTGAACCAGCGCCTTCTCCAGGTTGAGCACGTCGATCACCATGGGGACGGCGGCGATGACGCGGCGGTCCACGGCCGCGGTGGTCCAGGTGGTCCAGCCGCGCTTCGAGCCGCCGGCCACCACGAACTTGTCCACGGTGACCCCGCCGCCCTGGGGGCTCTTCGAGAACGCCGTCACCGCGTCCATGGCGCGCACGGCGGCCTTGGTCATGGGCAGCCGTGCCGGCCACTTCTCCTCGCCCGTGCGCATGTAGCGGTCCCAGGTGTAGGCGATGAGCGCGTCCTCGCGGCGTGGCTGGCCGTCGCCCGAGAAAGTGAGGGGCTGGTTGGGCACCATGCGTAGCTCGGCGGTCACCGCGCCGGTCTCACGGGCGATGGCGGCGAGGATCAGGTTCGGGCTGGACGGAGGTTTGCCCGGGTTCGAGCCGCCGGAGATGAGCAGCAGGCCGGTGGACGTGCTCACCTTCTCGGGTTTGACCACGGTGAGCCAGTGGCGCCACTCGGTGCGGTCCACTTCGGCCTTGGTCAGCCAGTTCTGGGACACCATGTCCAGGACATAGGTCGTGATGCCGCCGCCCGGGATGGTGTTGACCAGTTCGTGGCGGAAGGACGGATCCGGCGCCTGCACGTGGCGGTCGAGAGCGGTGAATTCCTGGCCGGCGGCCAGGAAGGAGCAGGCCATCAGCCATCCCCACCGGAGCGGCCCAGCGGGCCTTTGGGGTTGCCAAAACATGGGCACACCTGAATCAGACCGGTTGCTGCTGGGCGCGGAACCGGTCCATCATCTCCTGCATCAGGTCTTTCAAGCGCAGCTTCAGCTTCTTGATCCGCGTCTCTTCCAGTTGTTCCTGCGGAGTCAAGTAAGGATGTGAGGAAAGAGCCTCCAGTTGCTTCTTGTATTCAGCATGTTGCGCGACCAGCCGGCCAAACTCCTCGCTGGTCGCCGTCAGGTGCGCTTTGATTTCTTCCTGGGTCATGGAATGGAATCTCCTCTGCTGGAGCTCTCAGGCCGGGTGGGCTTTGGAGCGGCGTAGGCGCGGTACGCAGACCGGAGTAGTCGCATTGAACCCGCGGCCGGACACCTACGGATCCTGCCGCCACTTGAGACATTAGCACGATTCGCGGCGCATGACAATCGCATCTTCACCCGAGTCCTGGTAGTAGCCGGGCCGCCGCCCCACCTCCTGGAAACCGAATCTGGCGTAGAAGTCGCGCGCCGCCTGGTTGGAGGCGCGCACCTCCAGGAACCAGCTTCCCCCTGCGGAGGCCAGGGCTTCCCCGAACAGCCACGTGGCGACTCCCCGCCGGCGCAGCCCGGGGTCCACGGCGAGATTCAGGACCTCCGTCTCGCCTTCCGCCACGCGGCGGATCACGAGGAAGCCGGCGACCCGCTCGCCCAGCACCGCCACGCGGCAATCGTGGGAGAGATAGTCCGCCGGATCCCAGGAGGCCGCTTCCGGCGCGGCCTCCTGGATGTGCCGCATGCCCTCCAGATCCGCACGGACCGCGCCCCGCATCAGAAGACCGGGGGAGCACAGCTCCCGCCACAGTCCCCGCTGGAGCTCGCCCAGCATCCTCCAGTCAAAGTGCGCTTCCGCATGCCGCCGGGCGGCCCGGGCAAGTCGCAGACGCAGCGCCGGATCGGTGAGCAGACGAGCGGCGCCCAGCGCGAAGTCATCGGCTGTGTTGGCGATCCAGACGCTGTGCCCGTGCTCGAGTCCGAGACCCATGCATCCGCAATTCGTCGAGACTACCGCCCGCTCCATGGCCATGGCCTCGAGCACCTTCACGTTGGTGCCTGCCGAGACCAGTGTGGGCACTGCCACCAGGTTCGCCTCGCGGTACAGGGTGCGCACGTCACGCACGAACCCCAGCAGGTGGACGCCCTGGGGCACGGGAGGATCGAGCGAATCCGTGTGAGCGCGCCAGAACAGCTCCGCGTCCGGGCCCGCCACCACCGTCAGCGTCACATCCGGCAAGTCGGCCCGCAGCCGCGGCCAGACCTCTTCGACCAGGAAACGGTACGCCACCACGTTGGGGAAATGCCGGAACGAACCGATGAACAGCACGCGCCGCCCGGGACGTTCCGGCTCGGGCCGGAAGCGCTCCAGATCGACGCCGTTGGGGATCACCCGCATGTGCGGCAGCGCCAGCGTCCCTTGAGCCAGCCGCAGCAGCCACGAGTCCATTTCCGACATGGTCACCACGCGGGCGAAGCGGCCCACGGCACGGCGCTCGAAGCGCTGCCAGCGCCACCAGTCCCACCAGTTTCGCCGAGTGCGCCTCTTCTCATAGACCTGCCGGTAGAGATCGAACGTCACGTCGTGCTCGACCAGGATGTCGCCGGGATAGCGGGCCAGGCAGGTGTACTCCACCTGGCGGAGGTCGATGCGATATTCCCGCCTCAGGCGCTTCCACAGGCGCTCCATGACCGGCGAGTGGTATTCGCACACCTCGGGCGGCGCCAGGCTCGACCACCGCGGCTCGCGGTACCGCGGTTTCCCCACCAGAACCACCTTGGCGCAGAAGTCGCACACCGGCGCGGTTTCCTCCGGCACGCTACCCTCGGTGAAAGCGAACAGGAACACGTCGAACTCGCGGGCCGCCTCGCGCAGCAGATGGAAGATGCGCACCGCGCCACCGTGCGAAAGCGGGTACGGAAAGTACGGGGAGAGCACCGCGATGCGGGGGCGCAACTGGCACAAGGGCCGGCCGTCAAGGATGCGGCCGCCGGCAGGAATCTCAGTGCGGTCGCGCTTCCACGGGCACAGCCACCAGGGGCGCAGCCGGATGCGGTCCAGCGGCACGCCGCGCAGAAACAGCCACGAGGCGATGGGCGCGCGCAGGCGCAGATGGTGCCGTTCGAGGCGCGCGTTGAAAGCCAGGATCTTCCGCGGCGCCAGCAGGAACGCGGCCCGGCGCAACGCCCGGTAGCGGCGGTCGGCGGTGAACAGCACCGGCGCCATGCCGATCCGGAAGCGGCCGAGGGCCCGGCGAAGCTGGCCGTAGAGGCTCCAGACCGGGCCGGGCTGGAGCGCGATGAGCGTTGCGCCAGGCACCTCCTCGCGAGGGCCCACACATACGGTGAAGTGGCGCCGTCTGGGGATGAGCTCCTGCGCCTCTTCCGCCATCGCCCAGGCCAGCGCCTCGTCGCCCGTGAGGAAGCTCACCACGACGGCCTCAGGATCCTTCCCGAGCAGGCCGAACACCAGGCGCTTCAGGAGCCTCTTCATTCTGACTCCTGACTGCTGACTCCTGACTTCTCGTGCTGCGCCGCCCGCAGCACGCTGTAGCCCGCCAGCGGCAACACTGCCACCAGCACACATACCGGCTGGAAGCCCCAGCGGTCGATCAGCCCGCCGGCCAGCCGCGAGAACCCGGCCTGCATGGCTCCGTAGGCGCTGGTCAGCATCGCGGTGGCGAAGGCCGCATGGCCGGGGCCATAGACATCCAGCGGCATGGCGTACAGGTTCACGCTGAAAGCCAACGTCCAAAAGTAGCTCAGGCAGATGGCCGCTGTGGCCCAGCCTGCCGCGGGCATCCAGGGCACGACCGCGGTCACCAGCAGCGCCAGCGCGCTCACCATGCAGGCCCGCATCCGGGCAGGCACGGCGCCCTGCCCTGCGCGGATCCACCGCATCGACAGCCAGCCCCCGAACAGTCCGCCCAGGTTGGCCCCCAGCGGCGGCATCCAGGCCAGCCAGGCGCTCTCGACCAGGTTCAGCCCGTGCGCCTGCACCAGGAACAGAGTGGTCCAGTTGCTCCACAGCGAGTAGACCGTCATGCTGAGGATGTTGGCGGCGACGAATCCCCACAGCCGGCGGTCGCGCAGGACTCCGGGGACGCGCTCCACCTGCGCGGCGGGCGCCTCGGCCGGCGCGGCGCGCGCCACCCGGTTCCACAGCGGAATCCACAGCAGGCCCCCAGCACCGGCCACCACAAAAGCCCAGCGCCATCCATACCGCACGGCAGCGAAGGCGCCCAGGGGCGGCGCCAGCATCGCGCCGAGGCTGATTCCCAACTGGCTGAAGGCGCTGCCCAGGGCCCGCTCCTGCGGCCGCAAGTACAGGGCGACCGCTTTGCCGCTGGCCGGAATCCCGCCGGCCTGCGCCAGCCCCAGCACCGCGTAGACGGCCATCAGTGCGCCCAACCCGTTTGTCCATCCGAGGGCCACTGTTGCCACCGACCAGAAACCCACCGCCAGGCTGATGCCCCGATTCAGCCCCACGCGGTCGATGAACAGCCCGGCAAACGGCGCGCAGGCGGCGTAGACGATCGAGAAGGCCGAAAGGATCAGGCCGTAATCGGCATTCGAGAGGTGAAACTCTTCCTTGAGGCGCGGCGCCAGCGCGGGCACCAGCAGCCGGTCCAAATAGTTGAGGGACGAGGAAAGAACAAAGACGCCGAGCACCAGCCAGCGTGTGGGGATGGGGAGGCGCGAGCACGAAAATCGGGGACTGGCTCGGGTGTCCCTCCGTGGACACCCCTGCCTGTCCCCGATTTTCAAGCGAGGCAGCCGCATCTACGGGTACTCGAGGGTGGCCACCTCGCCGGCGGTCGCCAGCTTGGGATCGTCTTTGAGGAAGTACTCGATCACCACGGTACGCGGCGCGCGCTGCGGGCCGCAAGCCAGTTCCAGAGTGCCGCCGCCGAGGACCACGACCCGCTTGGGATCGCGGATCAGCAGGCGCGTGGTCTTGCCGTCGGTGTCAATGATGAGGCGGAGTGTACCACGAAGGCAGTCGATCTGCCGCAGCCGCCCGCGCACCTTGCCCTCCGGCCGCGGACCTTCCCA
>CAZIRH010000350.1:0-5333 GCA_964541065.1 uncultured Solibacteraceae bacterium | reverse complement strand
AGGAAGCGCGCGCCCTCTCGCTGGGCCTTGTCGGCATCCGCGCTAAGTGCCGCCTAAAGGCGCGCACGGCGGGGCGGGCAAAGTGCTCCTGGGCGAAACCGGAGTACAGGGCCTCGTGGTACTCGCGTTCGCGCCGGCGCGCTTCGTCATTCGGCATCGGGCTGATTCTATCATTGAGGGTTGAGGCGCCGATGACAGCCATCAGTTTCGAATCCATCGTCGATTCCCGCGACGAGTCGCTTTACGAGATCCGCGCGCGCAGGAGCGGCCCGGGCGGGCGCCTGCCGCTGACGCACGAGGTCCTGCTCGAACGCCCCTGCGGCGACCTGTTCGGATGGACGCAGAACGCCGGCATGGGCTGGAACCCGGCGGAGCTGGACGGCCCCGAGGTCCTGATCCTGAGCACGCACGGGGGCCTGCGCGAGCCGGACGGGCGGCCCGTGGCGCTGGGCTACCACAGCGGCCACTGGGAAGTGGGCCTCCTGGTGGAGGCCGCGGCCCGCGAACTGAAAGCGCTGGGTGCGATCCCCTTCGCGGGGTACTGCTCGGACCCTTGCGACGGCCGCACGCAGGGCACTGCGGGCATGTTCGACAGCCTGCCCTACCGCAACGACGCTGCTCGCGTCTTCGGCCGGCTGATCCGGTCGCTGCCGACGCGGCGGGGCGTGCTGGGCGTGGCCACCTGCGACAAGGGGCTGCCGGCCATCGTGATGGCGCTGGCCGCCGCCCGCGATCTGCCCGGCGTGCTGGTTCCCGGCGGAGTGATGTTCGCGCCCGAGGAGGGCGCGGACACGGCCAGCATCCAGGCCTTCGGCGCGCGCTACGCGCACGGGCAAGTCACGCTCGAGGAGGCGGCGCGCGAGGGTGCCCGCGCGTGTTCCTCGCCCGGCGGCGGCTGCCACTTCCTGGGCACGGCGGCCACTGCGCAGGTGGTGGGCGAAGCGCTGGGGCTGGCCTTGACGCACTCCGCCCTGGCGCCCTCGGGGCACGCGTTGTGGCTCGATGCGGCGCGACGTTCGGCGCGGGCGGTGCTGGCGCTGGAGGCGCGCGGCATCCGCACGCGCGACATTCTCACCGAGGCCGCGCTCGACAACGCCCTGGTCACGCACGCTGCCTTCGGGGGCTCGACCAACCTGGTCATACACGTGCCCGCCATCGCGCACGCCGCCGGCCTGAGGCGGCCCACCGTGGATGACTGGGCCTCGGTCAACCGCAAAGTCCCGCGGCTGGTGGACGTGCTGCCCAACGGCCCGCGCAGCTATCCCACCATCTTCGCGTTCCTGGCCGGCGGCGTGCCGGAGGTCATGCTGCACCTGGGCCGCGCCGGGCTGCTCGAACTCGGCGCACTGACCGTCTCCGGCGAGACCCTGGGCCACATGCTGGAGTGGTGGGAGACCTCGGAGCGCCGCGCGCGTCTGCGGCGGCTGCTCCAGGAGCGCGAGGGCATCGATCCGGAAGACGTGATCATGGACCCGGAGCGCGCGGCGGCGCGCGGGCTGACCTCGACGGTCACCTTTCCCAAGGGCAACCTGGCGCCCGAGGGCTCGGTGGTCAAGAGCACGGCGATTGACCCCAGCGTCGTGGATGCTGACGGTGTCTATCGCAAGACGGGCCCGGCGCGCGTGTTCACGTCCGAAGTCGCGGCCGTGGCCGCCATCAAGCAGGGCGCGATCCGGCCCGGCGACGTGATGGTGCTGGCCGGGCGCGGGCCCCTGGGCTCGGGCATGGAGGAGATCCTCCAGATTACCGGGGCATTGAAGCACCTGGACTTCGGCAAGCACGTGGCGGTGGTGACCGACGCGCGCTTCAGCGGCGTCTCGACCGGGGCCTGTATCGGTCACGTCTCGCCTGAAGCGCTGGCCGGAGGGCCGCTCGGCAAGGTGCGCGAGGGGGATCTGATCGAGATCATCATCGACCGGAGGCGCCTGGAAGGCTTCGTCAACTTGGTTGGCACAGAGGGCAAGCGTTTCGGTGCGGAGGAGGGCGCGCGGGTGCTGGCGGCGCGCCCGCCGCGCGCGGACCTGGCCCCGGATGCGGCGCTGCCTGCCGAGACCCGCCTGTGGGCCGCGCTGCAAGAACTGAGCGGCGGTTCCTGGGGCGGCTGCGTCTTCGACACCGAAGCCATCCTGCGGGTGGTGGAAGCGGGGAAGCGGGCGCTCGCGCGGTGAAGACAGCGCCTGAGGTGGCAACCCCTGCCTCACACCCTGGCGCGCCGAGGGGGCTCGTCCGGCACAGGTGTCTTCGAGGGATAATGAGGCTCAAGGATGCTTCTGGCAGCGCCCAGCGTCGATAGTCCAGTCCTGGCGGAGATCGTGCGCCGGCTGGTCGAGGTGTATCGTCCCGAGCGCATCTACCTGTTTGGCTCGGCGGCCCGCGGCGAAGCCACCGTGGACAGCGACTACGACCTGATGGTCATTGTCCCCGACGACACGCCTCCGGAGCTGCGCCGAGGCGTGAGAGCTTACGAGGCTTTTCGAGGCATCAAGGCCTCCGCGGACGTCATGGTTTGGACCCGGACTGCATTCGATGAGAGGCTGCAACTCCGGGCCTCCCTGCCTTCGACCGTAGTGCGAGAGGGAAGGCTCCTGTATGTCGCCTGAAGCACTCCGGCTTGTGGACACGCGCGGCTGGTTCCAGAAGGTGGCCGAGGATCTCTACAGCGCCCGGATTGGGCTGGCCGCCGTGCCGCCCGCACTCGGGGACGTGCTCTTTCACTGCCAGCAAGCGATCGAGAAGGCCCTGAAGGGCTTCCTCACTTGGTACGACCAGCCGTTTCGTAAGACGCACGATCTTCGCGAGTTGCGGGAGCAGTGTTTGGAGGTTGACGCCACGCTCGAGGCGCCGCTGCACTCCATTCTCGGCCTGACGGACTACGCCTGGGCGCTTCGCTACCCCGGAGGGCCCATCCGGCCCGCCCGAGAGGAAGCGGAGGACACCTTGGCCCTGGCATGCGAGGTCGTCGAGGCCATTCTCAGTCGCCTGCCCGACGAGGTGCGACCGTGAGGCCGCCGCCCCGCTGCGCGCGGCGGTCGAGTCCAGCCACACGGCCCGCTGCCCTCCCACGTTCTTGGCCGATCAGCATGCAGGACCAGACCGCTAGGCGCATTGGCGAGCCGAGTTGAGCGGCGGCTCCTGGGGCGGCTGCGTCTTCGATACGGAGGCGATTCTGCGGGTGCTCGAGGCGGGGCGGAGAGCGCTGGCTGGATCCGGCGCTGCCGGCGGTGGGCGTGGTATGCTGCGGCCTGAGGAGTCTCATGAAGACAGCCTGTAGCGCGGTTTTTCGAGTACTGACGCTGGTGACCGTAGGCGCAACCGTGGCCCTGGCACAGCCTGCCGCGCCGAGGTCGCCGGAAGCGGAACGGCAGGAGTACTTCCAGGCCCACTACACCAAGTACGAGCACCGCATTCCGATGCGCGATGGCGTCCGGCTGTTTACCGCGGTTTATGTGCCGAAAGACTCCTCGCAGACCTACCCCCTACTTCTCATGCGTACACCCTACACGGTGGCCCCGTACGGCGCGGACAACTACTCCCAGAGCCCGGCCAGCATGGAGAAGTTCCAGCGGGAAGGGTTCATTTTTGTGAACCAGGATGTGCGCGGGCGGATCAAGTCAGAGGGCGAGTTCGTTCATGCCCGGCCCTACCTTCCTGTGAAGCGCCGCCCCAAGGACATTGACGAATCTACGGACACCCACGACACCATCGACTGGCTGGTGAAGCACATACCAGGCAACAACGGCAAAGCGGGCATCTGGGGCATCTCCTACCCAGGTTTCTACGCCGCCATGGCGGCCATCGACGCGCACCCGGCGCTCAAAGCGGCTTCACCGCAGGCGCCCATTGCGGACTGGTTCATGGGCGACGACTGGCGCCACAACGGGGCCTTCTTCCTGGCCCACGCGTTCAACTTCTTCATCTCCTTCGGCCGCCCCTGGATCGAGCCGGGGCGGCTGCCGCCCCCGCGGTTCGACCCCGGCACGCCGGACGGCTACGACTTCTACCTGCGGCTGGGGCCGCTGCGGGACATCGACCGGAGCCTGTTCGGAACCCAGGCGGGCTACTGGGCGGAACTCCTCGAACACGACCGCTACGACGCCTACTGGCAGGCGCGCAACATCCGGCCCCATTTGAAGGAGATTCGCCCGGCCGTGATGAGCGTGGGCGGATGGTTCGACGCCGAGGACCTGCTTGGGCCGCTGGCCGTCTACCAGGCGGTGGAGAGGCAGAGCCCCCGGGCCAACAACGTGCTGGTGATGGGGCCGTGGTCCCACGGCGGGTGGATGGGCGACGGCGACCGCCTCGGGAATGTGCGCTTCGCTTCCAGGACCGCCGAGTTTTTCCGCGACCAGATCATGCTCCCGTTCTTCCTACATCACCTCAAGGAGAAGCCGGACCCCAAGCTGCCCGAGGCTTACGTGTTCGAGACGGGTCGCAACCAATGGCGGAAGCATGACTCGTGGCCCCCGAAGGAGGCCCTGGAGCGCAGGCTGTACTTTCGCGCCGGAGGCAGGCTGGGCTTCGATTCGCCGGCGGAGCAGGGCGCCCGGGCCTACGACGAGTACGTGAGTGACCCGGCCCGGCCGGTACCCTTCACCGATGAGACCTCAACGTGGATGACGTACAACTACATGACCTCCGACCAGCGGTTCGCTTCCCGGCGGACGGACGTCACGGTTTACGAAACGGAACCGCTGGAGGCCGACGTGACCATTGCAGGTCCCATCGAGTGCAGCCTGCACGTCTCCACGACCGGCACCGACTCCGACTGGGTGGTGAAGCTCATCGACGTCTACCCGGGCACCTTCCCGGACCCCAGCCCGAACCCGACTGGCGTGCGCATGGGCGGCTACCAGCAGCTCGTGCGGGGCGAGCCGTTCCGCGGCCGATTCCGCTCGAGCTTCGAGAAACCGGAGCCGTTCGAGCCCGGGCGAGTGAACAGAGTAGCTTTCGTCATGCCCGACAGCTACCACACCTTCCGCCGCGGCCATCGCATCATGGTGCACGTGCAGAGCTCGTGGTTCCCGTTGGTTGATCGCAATCCGCAGAAGTTCGTTCCGATCCACCAGGCCACGGCCGCCGACTTTCAGAAAGCCACTCAGCGCGTCTACCGGTCGGCGGAGTATCCCTCGTCGGTTCAGGTGCGGGTCCTGCCGTAGCGCGGGCGCTTCCCGCCGAGTCAAGCGGCGGTTCCTGGGGCGGCTGCGTCTTCGACACCGAAGCCATCCTGCGGGTGGTGGAAGCGGGGAAGCGGGCGCTCGCAGAACCGGGCGTTGAGGGATATACAGCCGCGCATAAATCCAGGGACATCACGGTGAAGCAAAATGGAAACGGAT
>CAZIRH010000349.1:0-5350 GCA_964541065.1 uncultured Solibacteraceae bacterium | reverse complement strand
TCTCCTCGCGTGACGAGTACCGCTACCACGAGGCGCTGGTGCACCCGGGCCTGGCCGCGCTGGCCGGCGCGCGCCGCGTGCTGATCCTGGGCGGCGGCGACGGGCTGGCCGCGCGCGAGGCGCTGCGCTACCCGGCGGTCGAGAGCATCACCCTGGTGGACCTGGACCCCGAGATGACCCGCCTCTTCTCGACTCATCCGCTGCTGGCGCGGCTCAACGGCGGCGCGCTCCGAGCGCCCAGAATGCGGATCATCAACGCCGACGCTTTCCCCTGGCTCGAGCAAGCCACCGAGAGCTTCGACTTCGCCGTGGTGGACTTCCCCGATCCAACCAACTTCTCGCTGGGCAAGCTGTACACCACGGCGTTCTACCGGCTGCTGGCGCGGCGCCTGACGCCGCGCGGCATGGCCGTGGTGCAGAGCACCTCGCCGCTGTTCGCGCGGCGCTCCTACTGGTGCATCGTCGAGACGCTCAGACAGGCCGGTTTCCAGGTGTACCCCTATCATGCCTACGTGCCTTCCTTCGGCGAGTGGGGCTTTGTGCTGGGGAGCCTGACCGCGTACCGCCCGCCGGGCCAGCTCCCATCCGCGCTCAAGTTCCTTACGGTGGCCTCGCTGCCGCAACTGTTCCAGTTCCCCAGCGACATGGGACCGGTGGCGGCGGAGCCCAACCGCCTGAACGACCAGGTGCTGGTCCGCTACTACGAGCAGGAATGGAGCCAGATCGGGCACTGACCGGGTGGGGCAGGCTCTCAGCCTGCGGCCGGCCTTCAGGCCGGCCTACTTCCCGCCGCCAATTCCTCGGCGCGGCGCTGGTGGGCCTGGCGCCGAAGGCTGACCGCGCCATCGCCGGCAGCTTCGTCAACGAATCGGATCGCGCCGGGCACCGGCTGCGCAGCCGCGGCCCGTTTCGCGCGCCGTCCGAGCAGGTGCGAGTGCCGCTACTGATCGTGGGCGGCGGTATGGCGGGCTTGGCGGCGGCCTGGCGGCTGGACAAGCGCGGCTTCCGCGACTTCGTGCTGCTGGAGATGGAGGACCGCCTGGGCGGCGTCTCGCGCTGGGGCGAGAACGAGATCACGGCCTTTCCCTGGGGCGCGCACTACGTGCCCGTGCCGGGGCCGAAGGCGGCGCTGATCCGCGAGCTGCTCGCAGACGTGGGCGTGCTCACGGGCGGCCACTTCGAGGAGCGATTCCTGTGCCACTCGCCGCAGGAGCGGCTATTCATTCACGGCCGGTGGCAGGAAGGGCTCGAGCCGGTGGTGGGCGTGACCAACCGCGACCGTGACCAGTACCGGCGGTTCGAAGAGCGCCTGGAGAAACTTCGCGCCTCGGGGCAGTTCACCATACCGATGGAGCGCGGCGCCCGGGCCTCGCCGCTGGATCGCATGTCGATGGCGGACTGGCTCCGTCAGGAGGGCTTCACCTCGCCCTACCTGCGCTGGTACGTCAACTACTGTTGTCGCGACGATTACGGCGCCCTGGCCGAGGACACTTCGGCCTGGGCCGGCATCCACTACTTCGCCGCGCGGGAGCCGGAAGAGAAAGGGCCACTGACCTGGCCGGAGGGCAACGGCTGGATCGTGCGACGGCTCGAGGAGCGGCTCCGCCGCTATACGCGCACCGGCGCCATGGTCTACCGGATCGAAAGAGACGGCCGCCGGTGGCGCGTGCTGACGGAGAGCACGGCGTTCACGGCCGAGGTGGTCATCTTCGCGGCGCCCACGTTCCTGGCAGCCTACATCATGGAAGGCGCCCCGCCGGTCGCGCACTTCGAATGCTCGCCGTGGCTGACGGCCAACCTCACGCTTGATCGCTGGCCGCGCCAGCCGGCGGCCGAGCCGGCCTGGGACAACGTCATCTACGATTCACCCACGTTGGGCTACGTCGTGGCCACGCACCAGGCGCTGGGCCGGCGGCCGGCGCGCACGGTGTGGACCTTCTACTGGGCGCTGGCCCAGGGCTCGGCGTCGCGCAACCGGAAACTGCTCCTGGAGGCGGACTGGAGTTACTGGAAGGAAGCCATCCTCAACGACCTCGCGCGGGCGCATCCGGACATACGCTGGTGCGTCGCCCGCATCGACATCATGCGCATGGGGCACGCCATGGTGCGGCCCACGCCCGGGTCCATCTTCTCGGAAGAACGGCGCCGCCTGGCTGCGCTCGACGGCAACCTGCTGTTCGCCAACTCGGACCTGAGTGGCTTCTCGATTATCGAAGAGGCGCAGTACCGGGGCGTCGCGGCCGCCGAGCGCGCGCTGCGACGGCTGGGCGGGGGATCATGAAGGGCCTGGCGTACGTGGGGCTGGGCGCCGTCGCGGCGGTGGCGGCGTTTCTGGCGGCGCCGCTGGTGCTTCGGAGGCAGGGGCAGGCGCCGGTTCCACGTGGAACATCTTTGGAGGGCCGCTTCCCGGTCCACACCGAGGCATGGAAACGCCCGGCGCGCGAGGAGCCGCGCTGGCGGGAGAAGCGCGGGCACGCCTACTCGCTCAAGGACCGTCACGAGTCCTATCCGGATGATCCCCGCTGGAAGCGGCTGTTTGCCGGGCTGCCGAAGCTGCGGCCCCTGCCCGGCGGGTGTCTCGAATGCCACGGCGCCCTCCCGCAGCGCGGCTGGGCGTGGCTGGAAACGACGCCTTACTGGGAAGCCCGCCCGGCCGTGGACCGGCCCATCGGCTGCCTGGACTGCCACGACGACCGTACCGTGGCGCTGCGCTTGACCCGTCCGGCGTTCCCGCTCACTCCGCGCAGTCATCAGGAGCTGCGGGCGCAGGTCTGCGGCCAGTGCCATGCCGAGTACTACTTCGCGCCGGGGTCGATGCGCGTGACGTACCCGTGGTCGAAGGGACTCAGGCTCGACCAGATCGAGGCGCACTACGAGGCGGCGGGCTTCAGCGACTGGGTGCACGCCGAAACCGGTGCGCCGCTGCTCAAGGCGCAGCATCCGCAGTTCGAAATGTGGAGCCAGGGCGTGCACGCGCGCAGCGGCGTCACTTGCGCCGACTGTCACATGCCGCTCGCGCGGCGGGGCGCCATCAAGATCACGGATCACTTCGTACGCAGCCCGCTCGAGAACGACGCGCGTGCCTGCTTGCCGTGCCACTCATTCCCCGCCGAGGAAATGAAGGCGCGCGTGAAGGCCATCCAGGAGCGCACCACGGCGCTGCTCGACCGGGCGCTCGCCGCGCTGGTGGATCTGCTCGACGAAGGGGGTGCGCCGGGCCGCTTCCAGCGCCAGGCTCAGTTCCGCGCCGATTTCGTCAGCGCCGACGGCTCGAAGGGCTTCCACGCGCCCCAGGAGGCCGCGGGCCTGCTGGGGGAAGCCATCGACTACGCCCGCCAGGGGCAGGTGGTGGTGGGGCGGGGGCGCCAGTAAGGGTGAAAAGGGCTGGCGCGAGCGGTAAGATCAATCTAGGAGAGCCATGGACGGGACGCGCATCACGATCGAATCCGGCAAACGTTCAGGCCAGCCGTGCATCCGAGGTCTCAGGATTACGGTGTGGGACGTGCTCGGCTGGCTGGCCGCCGGCATGAGCGAAGAACAGAATCTGGAGGACTACCCGGAGCTCGAGAGGGACGACTTCCGCGCGATCTACGAGTACGCTGCCCGGATAGGGCGGCGGGTGGCCCTGTGAAGCTCCTGTTCGACGAGAACCTGTCCCGCAAGCTCGTGGGGCGGCTTTCCGATCTGTTCTGGCTTCGCGGATCCGACTACCCGACCCGAACTGCCGAGCGTCTCCTCCGGGGCCAAGCCATTCGGATTGCCGAGTTTCTTGAGGACGAGGATCAGGGTGTTCTGATCCTCACTGCGTGACCGCCGACGGCTCGAAGGGCTTCCGCGCGCCTCAAGAGGCCGCGCGGCTGCTGGGGGAAGCCATCGACTACGCCCGGCAGGGGCAGGTGGCGGTGCGGCGGGCGGCAGGCTCGGGACATGTCGGGGCTGGACATCCGGGCCGGCCTGGCCGATAATGGAAGCAATGCGGAATACCGCAGGTGGACAGCCCGCAAGGGCTGGCGTGAAGGCGGCCCCGTAAGGGGCCGTTTCATTTATAGCCACTTCTTCCCGTAGCCTTCGACCCGCCCGGTGCGCTCATTCACATTGAACTTCCCGACAACTTGTCGATGACCACGCAGACGACCGTGAACATGGCGTGCCTGATGACTTCCAGCAAGCCGCAATCAAAGCTTCCCCGCACCTATGGCTGGCTCAGAACGCCGAATGCTCCCTTTCGGTTGATGATCGCCGAGCGCGTCAGGATGACCGGGTTGTCAGGCCGGGGGCCAAAGATGGCGCGTTTGAACCTTTCGAGGTCATCGGTGAATGCGGTGTAGTCGGGGTCTTGGCGAAACCAGACACCGAGCAGAGCCAAGAAGCGGTGGGCGGGGTCGTCGAGCAAGTTGTAGACCTGATCGCCGGACTCGTCGATGTAGAGGCGGTACCGGGGTGTTCCGCTGTGGTCCACGCTCTGCTCATTCTGGCACGCGGCGATCACCCTACGCCAGAGCGTGCCGCGCCGACTTCGTCGCCGCCGACGGCTCGAAGGGCTTCCACGCGCCTCAGGAGGCCGCGCGCCTGCTGGGGGAAGCCATCGACTACGCCCGGCAGGGGCAGGTGGCGGCGCGGCGGGCGCGCCGGACGCCGTCCCGCCAGAAGCACAGGGGGGGCGTCAGTATTCCCGGTCCTTCTTGATGCCCGGCTCCGGCACCGGGTACTTGCCGTCGGCGTCCGCCCGCAACGGCGCTGGGCCATCCATGGTGAGCTTGTCCACTTCGGGAGCGAACTCGTGCGGGCAGTTGAGCATCTGGTCGTAGGTGATGATCTGACCGGTGTGGGCGGCCATGCGGCCCATAGAGGCTACCAGGCTGGCCTCGGCGCCGCGC
The DNA here is from genome assembly GCA_964541065.1 of uncultured Solibacteraceae bacterium. GTDB lineage: Bacteria > Acidobacteriota > Terriglobia > Bryobacterales > Bryobacteraceae > VFZS01. Next base: position 473 of record CAZIRH010000349.1, on the reverse strand, counting down.
TGCACCTCGTTGTACGGGCGGTCCTCGCGGATGGCCTCCATCAGGTCGTCCCATTCGAGCTGATACGGGCTGCGCTCGGGCTGTGGAAACGCCCAGGCGAGGTTGGGATCGTCCGGCAGCGGCAGTTCCTTCCGTGTGCTGACCCTTGGTATCCGGTGGCCCTTGTAGATCCGCGTCATGCCCGGCGCGTGCGAAAGGGTTGAGATGACGGCCGAGCCTTTGGCGCCATGCGCGTAGCTGGCGAATTCGTCGCGGCATCCGGCCATGTTGCGGCCGTCGAAGAACAGCTTGGCGCCGTCGGGGAACGTGTACTCGACCGAGTAGATATCAAAGTTCTGATCGAGGGAGTCGCGGCGATAGTGGCGCCCGCCGACGGCATGGGCCTCGACCGGCCAGGCGCCCTTCATCCAACTGCATTCATCGATCTGGTGAATGTAGTAGTCGCTGAACACCCCGCCGCTGGCCCACAGGAA
>CAZIRH010000348.1:0-5352 GCA_964541065.1 uncultured Solibacteraceae bacterium | reverse complement strand
GCAGCTGACCAGTTCGCTGCTGTTCCGGTTGGATCTGGGAACCAAGACGGTGGGGGTACTGGTCGGTTCGGGCGTGCTGACCACCATGACTTTCACCAACCTGGTGGTCTCCTCCAATGGCCGCGCGCACATGGTCTCCCAGGCCCAGAAGCTGTATGACATCATCATTGACCCCCTGTGGATCAGCGAGAGCGCTCCGCTGGGGCTGAGCAACACCGGCGTGACGGCCATAGGCAAGTCCGACGAGGCGCCCCAGGCGCGCTACCTGTTTGTGGCGGCGCTGAACATGATCTACCGGATCGACCTCACCATCACTCAGGTGAGTGGCACGCAGGGGCCGCTGGGGTTCACGCCCGGCGCGATCGGGTTTGCGGGCTCGGGCTCCGGCGGCCCGGTGGCCTCGCTGTTGCAGTTCAACAACAACCAGTCGGTGGCCGTAGGGGGGACTTCGCTGCCGGTGATTGTGCGCGCCCTGGATGCGCTCGGCAGGCCGGTTTACGGCGCGGCGGTCAGTGTCACTACCTCCGTCACCGGGGTGACGATCATCGGCGCGAGCAGCATCACCAGCGCCGACGGGTACGCGCAGGCCACGGTCGTGCTGAGCTCGCCTGCTCAGACCACCATCCCGGTGCTGGCCACGGTGGGCGGGGCGTATGCGAACTTCGTCATATACACCGGCGGCGCGACGCCCGGGCAGACGGGCGGCATGCAGATCCTCGCCGGCAACGGGCAGATCATCAAGCAGACGGTGCCGTTCACTTCCCGGCCGCTGACCGTAGCGGTGAAAGACCTGGCCGGTCAAGCCGTCCCGTTCGCCACCGTGACGTGGTCGTATTCCTGGGGCGGCACGCAGAGCACGACCACCGACGGGTACGGGCAGACCGCCATTACGCTGACCGTTCCGACTACTCCCCCCGCGCCCCCCAACCAGTTCTCCCAGTACACCGTCACGGCCACCAGCTACGTCGGGAGCGTGACGTTCTACATCACCGTTCTGGGGACTGTCCAGGTGTGCGAGGGCGTCCCGCCGGTCTGCTTCCCAAGGCAGATCGAGTTCTTGCCCGTGCTCGCCGCGCCCACCACCGGAGTGATCGAAGGACAATCGGGCCAGACGCTGCCCGGGGCAATCCAGATGAGCGTGTTCACGGACCGGGGCGTGCCCATCCCTTACGCGGGCCTCGAGGTATCCACCAACACGGACCCGGTGGCCGCGCCAACCGCGGCCTGCACCAGCACCAACATCCTCACCGACGCCAACGGCTTTGCCAGGTGCGACATGACGTTTGGCCGGCGGACGGGCGAAGGCATCCTGACCGTGTACATTGGCGGCATGGTGTACCCGGCCCAGGGTCTGGTCTTCAACGTCAGGCCGGGTGTCCCAGCCTTCTTCAAAGTGATCCAGGGCAGCGACCAATCGGGCCCTCCGAGCCAGGTGCTTCCGCAGACGCTGATCGCTGAGTTGAGCGACGCCGGCGGCAACACCTTGATGGGTGTGCCGGTGGCCTGGGAGTTCGGCACGCAGGGTACCGGGGCGGTTTTGAGAGACGCCACGCAGTCTACGGACTTCAACGGCCGGGTGTCGGCCATCATGGTTCTGGGCACGCGACCTGGGGACCTGATCGTGCGCGTGCGCGCGGCCACGGTGCTGGAAGTCTTTGCGCAATTCATCGTGCGGGTCAGCGTGAACGTCGGCAGCCTGGTCAAGATTGCCGGCGACGGCCAGACTGCCCTGACGGGCCAGGCCTTTGGCACGGCGCTGGAGGTCGAGGTCCGGGACGAGCAAGGGCGCGCGCTGCCGAACACCGCGGTGGCCTTTGCCCTCTCCGGCGGCAGCGCGACGTTGAGCGCCGCGGCGGTCACCTCCAACGCTGCGGGGCGCGCCACCGTGGATGTGACGGCCGGCGCGACGGGGGGCACCATCACGATCACCGCCACGGCGGGCAACTCCGCGGTCACCTTCACGCTCACTTCGCGGCTGCCGGGACCCACGCTGACCGCCGCCAGCTTCGTCAATGGCGCCAGTTATAGGCCGGGCCTGGTGCCCGGGGCGGTCACCGCCATTGTGGGAGCGGGCCTCGCCTCGGCGATCCAGGGCTGCGTGGGGCCGGGGACGGTGGTCGGTCCGCTGCCGATGAGTGTGGCCGGCGTCGAGATCACCTTCGGGTTCTCACGGGCTCCGATCTACGCCGTGTGCAACGTGAGCGGCCAGGAGCAGGTCATCTTCCAGGCGCCTTTCGACATGGCGCCGGGTTACACCACCACTGTGTTCGTCAAGGTGGGCGCCGGGACCACTGTGGTTGAGAGGGTCCCGGTGGTGGCGGCGATGCCGGGGATCTTCGAGACCACCGCGGCGGACGGCAGGCGCTACGCCGTCGCGGTGAATCCGGACGGGAGCCTGGTCAGCACGGCCAACCCCGCGAAGAGGGGTGCCATCGTCCGAATCTACGCTACCGGTCTGGGCGTGGTCCTGCCGCTTTCGGCCACCAATCTGCCCGGATTCCCCGGCCAGAGGGTGTGGCTACCGGTGATCGCGGGCCTGGCCGGCAGGGGAGTGCGCTTGGTGTCCGCCGAGTATGCCGCCAACATGATTGGCGTGTACGAGGTGACTATCGAGATCCCGTCGGACCTCATGGGTGGGACGGAGGTAACGCTGGCTCTGGGGGTGGTGACGGCCGAGGGCCAGCCCCCGGTCTACGCTGCCGACTCGAAGATCGCGATTCAGTAAGCCCTGGGCGGGTGGGGGCGGCTCCACCCGCCAGTCACAACCTTGCCGGCGCCATAAGTGGCGTGCTATCAGCATGCCGGGACGTTGGCTGAGAGCGGCGCGACGGCCCTCCGGTAGTTTCAAGGCGGAGGACCGACTGTGCCTGCACTGCCTTATCCCAAGTACGGGCTGAAAAGCCTTTACCTGTTTCCGTACTACCAGAGCCGCCAGGACTACCGCCAGGCGACGGGTCAGGAGCCGCCGCCCTGGGACCCTGACCGGGCGCCCAAAGGCTGGTTGGATTCAGGCGCCAGTTCGAGCCCGCGGCGCAACGTGGTCTACGACCTCGCGCTGGTCACCGGCCCCACCGGCACCCCTGTGGCCGGGCCGGACGGCCAGCCGGTGCTTGACGTTCTGGTGCTCAAGAAGGAAGTCGCCGCCACGGTGAACATCCCGCCCCAGGGCACGAACGTCCCCGGGGCCGACGAGCCCGAAGTGCAATGCCCGCTGCGCCCGCTCGAGCCCGACGAGGAGCTGTTCTTCGATATCGGCGGCGTCGTGACGGTGAAGAACGTGACGCTGTTCGCTGCGTTCGAGGTGGGCTTCACCGCGCAGGACCGGGCGCTGCTCAAGGCGATCGCCAAGAAGCTGGGGGCGGAGGGCTGAGCGGCCTGCTTATGGCCCCGGCCGCGCGAACTCCACCCGGATCATCACCAACTGGCCGGTAGGCTGCACGACGATGGAAATGGGGATGGTGGGCGGCGGGGGGAGCTTGCCCGGCGCCCAGCGGGCGGTGAGGCGTGCCGCGTCTCCCGGCGGGATCTCTTTGCGATCGAGCGTGATCTCCAGGCCGGGCATCTCGGAATACGCCATGATCAGCGTGGCCGCGGCGGGACCCTTGTTGGCGAGGGTGACCTCATCCGAACCGGCTTTCGCGCTGGAAAACCGCAGCTCGAACTTGCTGGGTCGCACCCAGGAGAGCGTCACCTGAGGGTCCACGGAGGCCTGCGGGCGGACGCCGGGGGCGATGCCAGGCGGCAGCGTGCCCTGGCCGGGGCCGGGCCGCATGACGCCGAAGGGCGTCTGGTAGCCCGCGTTGGGGTCGATGTAGTACCACCACTGGCCGCCCTCCAGTTTCCACAAGCTGGTGCGCGGCGCCTTCACCTTCACTCCGGCCAGCCCTGGCGCGGGGTGCTCCATCTCGCAGGTGACCACCGCCTTGGCCCGCGTGAAGTTCTCCGCATAGTCGATGTTGACGATTTCGAAGGAGTAGCAGCGCGGCTTGTTGGCCGAAAAGAAGGCCTCTTTGCTGTCCTCGGCCACCACCTCGTCGGCGGCGCGGAGCCTGCCGGTCACGTGCGCCTCAAAGAACTTCGTGATGCGGGCGCGCAAGGCCTCGTCCACCGCCGGCGGCGCTTTCTCGAATAACGCGGCGGGATTCTGCCACAGCAGGGTCCACGCCAACCATGCAGCCAGAGCACTCATCGAGACTATTCTAGCAGGGGTGGCTGGGAGGCAGGGATTCGAACCCCGATAGGCAGATCCAGAGTCTGCAGTCCTACCATTGGACGACCTCCCAAATCGGTACTATTCTAGCACGACCGGGCGTGGTCACCAGCCCGCGCATCCAGGGCCGCCAGTTCCTCCTCGCCCAGGGCGGCGCCTTCCTCCTGGTAATCGGCGTCCACGTTGACTTGCCAGAGGTCGTAGCGCGCGCCCAAAACGTTGCGCGCCGCCAGGATGGCCGTCAGCATCGAGTGGTCCTGGTTGTTGTAGCGGTGCATGCCGTTGCGCCCGATCAACTGAAGGTTGGGCACGCCGGCCAGGAACTGCCGCACCGCGTCCAGCCCGCGCTGGTAGGTGCCATCGTAGACCGGGTAGGCCCTGGGCACGCGGACCACCGCGCCGTCGATCACCGTAGCGGGGTCGATGAGGCCCAGGCGGCCGATTTCCTGGCGGGCCAACTCGATCAGCGCGCCGTCCGGGGTGCGCCACAGCTCGTCGCCCTCGAAGCAGAAGTACTCCAGGCCCAGGCAGGTGGTCTCCGGGTCGGGTACCATCTCGGGGCTCCAGTTGTTGTAGTTCTGGATGCGGCCCACCTGCACGCGCGGGTCGTGAACGTAGATCCAGTTGTCGGGGAAAAGATCCCGGCCGCGCACGATCAGGGCCACGGTGAGGAAATCACGGTAGTGGAAATCCTCGGCCGCGCGGCGGAGGTAGTCGGGCGGGGGCGGGTCCAGGCAGCCGATCAGGTCCCGGATGGGCATGCTGCTCAGGAAGTGCTCTCCCGCATAGAGCTGGCCGGCGGCCTCGACGGCGGTGACGCGCCCGGGCTCCCAGCGGATCTTCTCGACCGGGGCTTCGAGCGCCACGCGGCTGCCACGCTGCTCCACCAGTTCACGGGTGCGGTTCCACATCATGCCCGGGCCGCGGCGGGGATACTGGAATGCGTGGATCAGAGTCCTGATGACTTCCCGCGTGTCGATGTTCCGGCGGGGCCGCACAGCGTTCAGCACCAGCGACTTGAGCGACAGCCCGCGGATGCGCTGTGCCGCCCATTCCGCCCGGATTTCCTTCGTGGGGATGCCCCAGACCTTCTCGGTGTGGGTCTTGCAGAACGTCCTGAACAGCCGTTGGCCGGAACGGTT
>CAZIRH010000347.1:0-5359 GCA_964541065.1 uncultured Solibacteraceae bacterium | reverse complement strand
AGCCAATCCTGCGAGTAGGTGCCCTGCACCACCAGCACTTCGCCGAGGTCTCCGCTCGCGATCATCTGGCGGATGTGCTGCACCACCGGGTAGTAGCGCAGGTTGTGGTTGAGGCAGTTGGCGACCTTGGTGGCGGCGGCCACCTCGACCAGCTCTTGGGCTTCGGCCGCGGAGATGGCCAGCGGCTTCTCGCACAGCACGTGCTTGCCGGCCCGCATGGCTTCCCTGGACATGGAGCAGTGCAAGGCATTGGGCGTGCAGACGTGGACCGCGTCGATCTCCGGATCGCTCAGCAGCGTGCGGTAGTCCCCCGTGGCGCGCTCGATGCCGCACTGCCGCCCGAAGCGCTCGGCCAGTTCGGCGGTGACGTCGGCGACGGCGACGACCTCCACGTGGCCCAGCCGGCGAATGGCTTCCGTGTGCACGCGGCCCATGAAACCGGTGCCGATGACAGCGGTTCTGATCTTCCTCATAGGCTACAGTCCTGACCCTTTCCTGACGATGATACAGTCGCCAACACACAGGGTAGCGCAAATGCTGCCAAATTGAAATCGGGAGCAGGGATCTGGACCATGGCGGTCACGGTACGGGTCAGGCTGGAGCCCGAGCTTGCCCGCAAGATCCGCCGGTTGCGGGAGCTGGCCTGGGCAGCGGGGGCCTTCCTGACGCCGGCCGCGGTGATGGCCCTGGCGCTGGGTTGCTGGCGGCTGGCCGCGGACTTGAACCTCACGGGCAAGTTCGCCATCTCCGGGGGGCTGTTCTCGCACTGGCAGGTGTGGATGGTGCTGGCCGTGCTGCTGCAAACCTGCGCCGCGGCGTTGAACCGCTACGGGCGGGGCGGCAGCGGCGAGGCCATGCCGTAAGCGGCACCGGATTCCTCCGCCACCAGCTCCTGCATAGTCCGAGCGTAGAACCAGTCGCTGCGCGCGCGGGTGTCGGGTTCGGCGCTTTCCGGAATCGCCAGGTGCTCGAGCTCGTGCAATAGCACGGCCAGCACCGCCGCCTGGAAGTGGATGTCCGCCAGTCGGTCTCCCAACTGGACCGCGGCGCGCGCGGACAGCGGCTGAGGCTCCCACGCCCGGATGCTGTCGTAGGCCAGGTCGATTTCACCGACCGTGCTGCCCAGCTCGGCTGCCAGCCGCCGGGTGAGCCGGGCTTCGGTCCCACGGGGATGGTGGTGCCCCAGGCAGCCACAGGGATTGCGGGGACGCAACAGAACCACCACCATGGTGGGCAGGCGCGCGAGGACGCGCTGGTAGGCGCCACGGGTGTCCGGGCCGAGCCGGGGCAGCGTGTGAGCGCAAGCCAGTTCGATCTCTTGCGCCACCGTCACGCGGCCGCGGGGGAAGCTGAGCAACAGCAGCGGCAGTTCCTCGCCCGCTCGCACCAGCAACTGCTCACGCCCGCGCACCCACTCCAGCAAGCGTGGCAGCGTGCCGCGCGGATGCACGCGCAGCCGGCGCCATTCGCTCCTCCGCACAGATTCCCCGCATCTGCTATTCTGGCATAGACGGCCCGCGCCTTCCATGAAGTACACGGGATACCGCTCCAGGGGCTCCAGCTACTTGCCGGCCGGGGTGAAGTGGCTGCTCATCGTCAACGTGAGCGTCTTCGTCGTCGAGTACCTGGCCGTGGCGCTCATCTGGCGCGACCCCTTCCGCCCGTTCGGCCTGGTTCCCCGCGAAGTGCTCTCCTACCAGAGCCACCTCTGGCAACTGGTCACCTACATGTTCCTGCACGGCGGCTTCTGGCACATCCTGATCAACATGCTGACCCTGTGGATGTTCGGCATGGATCTGGAACGGGACTGGGGCACGCGGCGCTTCCTGGAGTACTACTTCTTGTGCGGGGTGGGCGCGGGGCTGTGCGTGCTGGCCGCCAGCGCCCTGTTCGGGGGGATGAGCAGCCGCACCATCGGGGCTTCGGGAGCCATCTACGGCGTGCTGCTGGCCTTCGGCCTGCTCTACCCGGACCGCGTGGTGCTGTTCAGCTTCCTGTTCCCGATGAAGGCCCGCTACTTCGTGCTGATCATCGGCGCCGTGACCTTTCTGAGCACTTTCGAGCGCGGCAGCGGGGTGAGCCACATCGCCCATCTGGGCGGGATGATCTTCGGCTACGTCTACCTGAAGGCGCGCCTGCCCCGGGTGAACCTGCTGGCCGGGTGGCAGCGGCGCTACCGGGATTGGAGGCTGGGGCGGGCCCGCAGGAGGTTCCAGGTCTACTTGCGCAAGCGCGACTCCGACCCCGACCGCTGGATTCACTGAGGTCGCGCGCCGCGCCTGGTGTATCCTGGGACTTGGGGGCTGCCATGAAGATCGTTAGTCTGCTGACGCTGCTGCTGGCGGCCGGTGTGGCCGTGGCCCAGCAGGGTCCCCGCAAGGAGGGCAGCGAGACCGTCGCCCGCCCGCGTAAGAAGGAGGCGCCGGAAGCCGCGGAAACGCCCGAAGGACCCAAGATCCCCTCGCAGCTCGGCAAGAAGGAGAGGCCCTTCCCCGAAGGAGTCCCCAGCTTCAAGAGCGACGTGACCAGGGTCAACGTGGACGTGGCTGTGCTCACCAGCCAGGGGCGGCCCATCCCCAACATCCCCCGCGGCAATTTCCGCATCCTCGAGGACAACGCCCCGCAGCAGGTCACCGGGTTCGCCACCGGCGAAGCTCCCATGACCGTGGCCCTGGTGATCGAGTTCAGCAACCTGTTCCAGAACTACTGGGGCGAGACGTGGTATCAGACTCTGAGCGCTGCGTACGGCTTTCTGGAAACCCTGAAGCCGGAAGACTACGTGGCGGTGGTGGCCTACGACATGCGCCCCGAGATCCTCTCGGACTTCTCGACCGACAAACGCGCCGCCTACGAGGCCATGCGCCGGCTCCAGATCGCCGCGTACTCGGAGTCAAACCTGTTCGACGCCATCACCGACACGGCCGAGCGCATGTCCGGTATCGAGGGCCGCAAAGCCATGGTGCTGATCTCCTCCGGCATCGACACCTTCAGCAAGCTGACCTTCGACAAGACGCGCAAGATCCTGCAGAACGCCGGCGTGCCCATCTACGCCATCGGCCTGATGCAGGCCGTGCGCGAGTGGTACGACGCGCACGGGTACCTGAGCTCAATCGCCCGCCTGGATTTCCTGCAAGCCGACAACCAGCTCCGCACCTTCACGCGGGAGACCGGCGGCACGGCCTTCTTCCCCCGGTTTTATGGGGAGTTCCCGGGCATTTTTCGAGCCATTGCGGAGGCCCTCCGGGTGCGCTACGAGCTCACCTACACGCCCAGCAACCTGGCCCGCGACGGCAAGTTCCGCAAGATCAAGGTGGAGCTGGTGGATCCGGCCACCGGGCAGCCGCTGAAGGTCACCGACGAGAAGGGCAAGCCCGTCCGTTACACCATCATCGCCAAGGCCGGCTACACCGCGCCGCGCGAAGTGGAGTGAAGCGCGCGGAGTATAAGCATGCGGCCCTCCGAAGTCAAGCGCTAAATGTTGTGTCTTTCCAAATCGTTACAACCGTGTTGACAGAGCACCCGGTCCTCTGATAATTTCGCATTCATCCCCACTATGAGAACCCCTGCCGCCTCCCAGACCTGCCCGCCCGCGCGGATCCTGCTGGTGGACGACAACAAACTGGGCCTGATCGCGCGCAAGGCGGTGCTGGAGGAGTTGGGCCACCGCATCACCATCGCCCACGAGGGCGCGGAGGCCCTCGAGCAGTTCGCCCGCGACCGGTTCGACCTTCTGATCACCGACTTCAAGATGCCGCGAATGAACGGGCTGGAGCTGATCCGCCGGGTCCGGGAGCTCAACTCGTCGCTGCCCATCATCCTGATCTCCGGATACGCCGAGGCTCTGGGGCTCACCGAGGCCAACACCGGGGCCGACGCCGTCATCCCCAAGAGCGCTCACGAAGTGCAGCAACTGGTGCGTTCCGTGAACCGGCTGCTGCGGCGGGCGACGCCCAAGAAGCCGGTGGCTTCGCACACCCCGAAAGCCAAGGCCCGGGCGCAGGCCGGGTGACAGCGCCTTGAAGCTCGCCCCAAAAGCGCTTTTGGGAATTTTCATTCTGCTTCCCGCGCTCGCCGCACCTCCGCCCGCGCGCTGGAAGCGCTCACTCACTCTGCGCGAGAAGGTGGCACAACTGGTGGTGCTTCCCTTCTATGGTGAAGCGCCCCACCCGCGGTCCGCTGACTACCAGAAGTTGCTGGGCTGGGTGCGCGATCTCAAGGTGGGCGGGCTGGTGCTGGTCAACCGCGTGGAAGGCGGCCTGGTCCGGCACTCCCAGCCGCACGCCATGGCCGCGTTCCTGAACCGGATGCAGAGAGCGGCGCGGATCCCCCTGCTGGTAGCCGGCGACTTCGAGCGGGGCGCCTCGATGCGCCTCGAGTGCGAGACCAGGTTTCCCCACAACATGGCCTTCGCCGCGGCGGGCGATGCGGCCTTGAGCCGCCAGGCGGGGGCCTTCACCGCGCGGCAGGCGCGAGCACTGGGGGTGCAGTGGGTTCTGGCGCCCGTGGCCGACGTCAACAACAACCCGGACAATCCCATCATCAACATCCGTTCATACGGCGAAGACCCGCAACTGGTGGCCGCTCACGTCGCCGCCTTCATCGAGGGCGCGCGCTCCAGCCCCAGCCACCCTGTGCTGGTCACTGTGAAGCACTTCCCCGGCCACGGCGACACGGCCACCGACAGCCACCTCGGACTGCCTGTGCTCACCGCGGACCGCGAGCGCCTCGAGGAGATCGAGCTGGCGCCGTTCCGCGCCGCTATCCGCCAAGGTGTGGACGCGGTCATGACGGCGCACATCGCCCTGCCGGCGCTCGATGCATCGGGAATTCCCTCGACGCTGTCGGCGGCCGTGCTCACCGGACTGCTGCGCAAGGAACTGGGCTTTGCGGGCCTGATTGTCACCGACGCGCTGGACATGCAGGGCGTGACCAAGCAGTTCTCGCCCGGCGAGGCGGCGGTGAAGGCGCTCGCCGCCGGGGTGGACGTGCTGCTGATGCCGCCGGATCCGGAAGCGGCGGTGGAAGCCGTTGTGGAGGCCCTGCGGCAGGGGCGGTTGAGCCGCCAGCCCATCGACGAGAGCGTGTCACGGGTGCTGGCCGCCAAGGCGCGCCTGGGACTGGCCCGGCGCCGCCTGGTGGATATCGAGGCGGTCAGCGACCACCTGGATCCGCCCGAGGCGGTCGAATTGGCCCGGCAGGTGGCCGAGCGCGCCGTGACGCTGGTAAAGAACGAGCGCGAGGTGGTTCCGTTGCGCGGCACGGCGTGCTTCCTGGTGCTGGCTGAGAACCGCTGCTCGACGGCCGGGCGGCTTTTCTCCCAGGAGGTGCGCCAGCGCGCGCCCAGGGCGCCGGTGGCGGT
>CAZIRH010000346.1:0-5389 GCA_964541065.1 uncultured Solibacteraceae bacterium | reverse complement strand
CGGCTGGGGCTGGAGTTCGACATGCACAACTGCCCCGGCTGGTCCTCCAGCGGCGGCCCCTGGATCACTCCGGAGCTTTCCATGCAGCGACTGGTGTGGAGCGAGGCCTATGTTACCGGGGGCAGAACGCTGAACATCACGCTGCCGCAGCCGTTCACCAAGTTGGGCTACTACCGCGATGCCATGGTGCTGGCTTTCCCGTCGCTGGCGGGCGAGACGAGGTCCATGCGGGACCTGCTAAGCAACGTCACCTCCAGCGGCGGCCCGGTGGACGTGAACCTGCTGACCGATGGCGACCTGGCAAAGGGCGTGGAGGTCCGCCCGGCCGGCTCCGACCAGCCGGCCTATCTCCAGTTGGAGTTTGCCGAGCCCTTCCAGGCGCGCTCGATTGCGGTGATGAGCTCGCCGCTGGGCGGGCCGGGGGGACCCGGCGGATTCTTCTTCGGCGGCGGCCCGATGTCCCTGGAAGCCTCCGACGACGGCGTCCAGTTCCGGAAAATCTGCGACGTCCCCGCCGGGCCGGGGCGCAGGCGCGGCGGGGCTGAGATTCCCACAGTCGTGGATTTTGCCGCGACACGGGCGAAGTATTTTCGCCTGGTTTTCTCGCAGGCGATGCTCATCGCTGAGCTCGAGCTTGCCGGAGCGGCCCGCATCACCGACTGGACCTACAAGTCCAACCTGGCTATCCGAGGCGGATTCGGCGGAGCGGCTCCGGAGGCGGGCAGGCCGACCGGGGAAGCGCCCCGCGCATCCATCATCAATCCCGACTCGGTGCTCGACATCAGCGCGCACATGGACGGCTCCGGCCGGCTGAACTGGCAGGCGCCCGCGGGCAACTGGACTATCCTGCGCATCGGGCACACCCCCACGGGGGTCACCAACAACGCCGCTCCCAGCACCGGGCTGGGCCTGGAATGCGACAAGTACAGCCGGGCGGCCTACGATGCTCATTTCGATCAGATGATGACGAAGTTGCTCCCGGCGCTCAAGCCGCTGGCGGCCAAGGGCCTGGCGGGAGCGCTGATCGACAGCTACGAAGTGGGCCCGCAGAATTGGACCATGGCATTCCCGCAGGACTTTCAGAAACGCCGCGGCTACGACCTGCGGAAGTACATGCCGGCCATGACGGGCCGCCTGGTGGCGAGCGTCGAGGTCTCCGAGCGCTTTTTGTGGGACGTCCGTCGCACGCACGCCGACTTGATCGCGGACAACTACTACGGCCGCTTTGCCGAACTGTGCCGGCAGAACGGCATCAAGGCTTACACCGAGCCGTACGACGGCGGGCCGTTCGAGGAGATGCAGATCGGCTCCAGGGTGGATGTGCCGATGGGCGAGTTCTGGGTGGGGGGCGGCCAGATTGACAACGATACCCGGCGCGTCAAGTTGGCGGCCTCGGTGGGGCACGTCAACGGCCAGCCCGTGGTGGGCGCCGAGTCTTTCACGGGCATGCCCATGTTCTCGAAGTGGCAGGAATACCCGTACTCCATGAAAGCCCAGGGGGACTGGATGTACACCCTGGGGCTGAACCACTTCATCTTCCACCGCTACGCGCAACAGCCGCATCCCAATGCCCTGCCGGGTATGACCATGGGGCAGTGGGGATTCCACTTCGACCGCACCAACACCTGGTTCTATCGGGGCAGGTCCTGGCTGGAGTACGTGGCGCGCTGCCAGAACATGCTTCGGCAGGGCCTCTTCGTGGCGGACCTGGCCTACTTCACAGGCCAGGACGCTCCCCTGAGGAATCCATCGCTGAGGGAGCTGAGCCCGGAACCCCCGCCGGGCCACGACTACGACACCGTGAACGCGGAGGCCATCCTGACGCGCATGAAGGTCGAGGACGGCCGTATGGTTCTGCGGGACGGGATGAGCTACCGGGTGCTGGTCCTCCCGGCCAAAACGACGATGACACTGGAGGTGCTGCGCAAGATTCGCGACCTGGTGGAACAGGGCCTGTGCCTGGTGGGTCCCAAACCGGAACACTCTCCCAGTCTGGTTGGGTACCCGGCGAGCGATGGGGAGGTGCGCCGCATCGCGGACCAAGTCTGGGGCAATCTGGACGGAAAGACCGTCACCGAACGCGCCTTCGGCAAAGGCCGAGTGTTTTGGGGCCAGCCGCTGCGGGCGGTGTTGGACAAGCTCAACGTCAAGCCCGATTTCGAGCTCACCTCCCGCTCCGGAGACGCGGCGGTGAACTACATCCACCGGCGCGTCGGGGACAGCGAAGTGTATTTCGTGGCCAGCCGCCGGCGGCGTTGCGAAGACCTGGTCTGCACCTTCCGCGTGGAAGGCAAGCGGCCGGAATTCTGGAATGCGGCTACCGGCGAGATCATCCCCGTGGGGATCTACGACCTGGTGGATGGACGGGTACGGGTGCCGGTGCGGCTTGATCCGGCGGGCTCGGTATTCGTGGTGTTCCGTTCGCCGGCGCCCGCGCGGCGTCTGCGGGCCGTCGTGAAGGATGGCGCGACGATCGCCGGCACCGAGCCTCTCCCGACTCCCGCTCCCGGGCTCCATCGCGGAGTAACGAACAGTTTCACGGTCAGCGTCTGGGTGAAGCCGGAAATCGACCTGACGCTGCCGGCGGAGACGGGCGGAATGGCGGCGATGATGCGCAACTCGAACTTCGCCATCTACCCGCCTGCCGGGGAGGTGGTGTACGGAGAGGGGCACGCGGCCTGTGGGTTGGCGGCCGGCCGCAACGGCGTGGTCATCTACGAGCGGACGCGCGGCACTCCCTCGCCCGTGCTGGTAGCCCCGCTGCCGCTCTCGGGCTGGACCCACTTGGGCGTAGTCTACCAAGGGGGCGTGCCCTCCGTGTATGTGAATGGCAAACTCGCTCGCCAAGGCAAGAACTCGGGCAAAGTAGTCCACCCGGGCCTGGGCGAGGCTTATCAGCGCGATGGCGCCTCCTACTTCGAAGGGGATATGAGCGAGCCGGGACTGCTTTCCGAGGCGCTGGGCGAGGACCGCATCCAGCAGTTGGCGGCAGCCGGAATCTCCAACCCGGAGGAGCCGCCGGCGGTCGAGGTGGCGGGCGGGGCGAAAGCGGAACTGCTGTTCTGGCAGGACGGTCGCTACTCCTTGCGCGACAACGCGGGGCGGGCTTCGTCAGTGCAGGTTTCGGGAATCGGCCAGCCGGTGGAGATCCAGGGGCCATGGCGTGTCAGCTTTCCGCCGAATCTGGGGGCGCCGCCGGAGGTGACGCTTCCCGAGCTCATGTCGCTGCACAGGCGCTCCGAACCCGGCGTGCGGTATTTCTCGGGCACGGCGGCCTACAGCAAGAAGTTCACCCTACCTGCCGACGCCACGGCGGGCGGCAAACGGCTGTACCTGGACCTGGGGCGGGTGGAGGTGATGGCCCAAGTCAAGCTGAACAGCCAGGATCTCGGGAGCGTCTGGAAGCCTCCCCACCGGGTGGACATCACGGAGGCGGTTCGCTCCGGAGAGAACGATCTGGAAGTGCAGGTGACGAATCTCTGGCCGAATCGGCTGATCGGCGACGAGCAACTGCCGCCGGAGAACGAGTATGCCGGTATGGGCGGCGGTATGGGCGGCGGCGCGATCCAGAAGTTGCCGGACTGGTATGCCCAAGGCCAGCCCAAGCCTCCCGGCGGGCGGGTCACCTTCACCACCTGGAAGCACTACAGCAAGGATTCGCCGTTGCTGGAATCCGGGCTGATCGGGCCGGTCCGGCTGCGAACGGGGGTACGGCGCGCAATCCCCGGATAGTCCGGGGGGCAAGCGAACACGGCAGGGCATCCATGCAAAGGCGGGCAGATTTGCTGGTGTTGACATTTGGGCAGACACGGAGTACTATGCGCCAGGGGTTTCGCGTGCACCTGTGGGCTGCGGTCCGTCGAGCTGGAGGCCAGCCATGAACCTCCTGAGGGTGCCGCGCCCTTCAGGCGAGGTGAGGCGTTCACGGATCACCGTTGCGTCTTTTCCGTCCGGTGCCGGGCGGCATTTTTGTCTCGCCAGGCTCTGGCGGGCCAATCGCGGACAATGCACGAACATGGACCGATTGAAGGAGATCAGGTCATGAAGTCTATTCGAATCGTTGCTTCTCTGCTGTTTCTGTTGTCGGTTATGCTGCCAACAGCCAATTCCCAAAGCGTTACCGGCCAGTTGTCGGGACGTGTTACCGATCCGACTGGCGCCGTTATCGTCGGCGCCGCGGTCCAGTTGACACACGACCTCTCCAAGCAGGTGCGCGAGTTCACGACAGACTCGAACGGAGCCTTCGTCTTCGTGGGCCTGGTGCCAGGCGCTTACAGTCTCCACATTGCGCAGGCCGGCTTCAAAGCTTACGACCAGAGGGCGATCGCCGTCGCCGTGCTGGAAAGGGTGAACCTCCCCGATATTAAGCTCGAGGTCGGCGAGGTGAGCACTTCGGTGGAGGTCAGCGCGCGGACGGTGCACGTGGCGACCGACAGCTCCGACCGAACCGTGAACATCACCCTCAGCCAGATTATGGATATCGCGACCCGGGGCCGGAATCCTCTCTCGCTCATCGTAGCGCTGCCGGGCGTGCAGACTCTCACCTCCAACGACTTTCGGGGCTGGTCGGGAGGAGGTATCCCAGGGATCAACGGCGGTCAGACCGGCCAGGTGATCCTCAACCTGGATGGCGCTGCCAGCCAGGATTCCGGGAACCTGAACCCCGGATACATCTCGCCCAGCGTGGATGCCATTAGCGAAGTCAGACTGCTGGTGTCCAACTTCACGGCGGAGTACGGCGGGCGTACCGGCGGCCAGTTGACCCTCGCCGTCAAGAACGGAACGGACAAGTTTCATGGCGGCGCGTACTATTACTGGCGGCACGAGATGTTCAACGCCAACGAGTGGTTCAACAACAAGCTGTCGCTTGCCAAGCCGAAGTACCGGTACCAGAATCCCGGCGGCACCATCGGCGGTCCGCTGATTATCCCCGGCACCAACTTCAACAAGAGCCGCACCAAGCTGTTCTTCTTCTTCTCGTACGACCGGCTGCGCAACAAGAGCATTATCGACAACACCTACACGATGCCGTCGGCGCTGGAGCGGGCCGGCGATTTTTCGCAAACCGTCCTTACCACCGGCGCCCGGATTCCGATCTATGATCCGACCACCCAGACGCCGTTCCCGGACAACCGGATTCCCGCCTCGATGATCAGCCGGGCCGGCCAGGCGATGCTGAACCTGTTCCCGCTTCCGGACCCGAAAGGCCTGGCCCTCGACCCGACTGGGGCGAGACGGTACAACTACCGGGCCATCCTCCCGCAGTCGCGTCCGAACGAGGGCAAGATCCTCCGCATGGACTACAATCTCGGACCGCAGACGGTCTTCTATGCGCGCCTGTTGCAGGACTACCAGGCCGTGGATGGCTACGCCGGCACCGTCGGCCCCC
>CAZIRH010000345.1:0-5415 GCA_964541065.1 uncultured Solibacteraceae bacterium | reverse complement strand
CGCCACCTGCGCCAGCGCCGCCGTCACGTCCAGCTCCGCGATGGCTGCCGCCGTCGCCCGGACCCGTGCCGCGTTCGCCGCCGCGAACGCCCGCACCTCCCCGAAGATCTCCCGCTCCAGTTCGAGGATCTTCTCCTCCGCCTCCAGGATCCGCCGCTCCAGTTCTTTCAGCTCCGGCGTCGTGAACCGCTCCGCGTTCACCAGCGTCTGCTTGCGCTCATAGTCCGCGGGCGCCAGGTGCAGGTTGGTCTTCGAGATCTCGATGTAGTACCCGAACACCTGATTGAACCGCACCTTCAGCGACGCAATGCCGGTCCGCCCGCGCTCCCGCGCCTCGAGCTCCGCAACATACCGCCTGCCGTTCAGCCGGACGTCCCGCAGCCGGTCCAGCTCCGCGTGGAACCCGTCGCGGATCGTGCCCGGCTCCGTCAGGTTTGCCGGCGGCTGGTCCGCGATGGCCGTCAGGATCCGCTCGCGCACCTCCGCCAGCTCATCCAGCTTCTCGTGGATCTGCCGCACTCGCTCACAGACAGCCACTGCCGCCAGCGTCTGCTTCAGCCGGGGAATCCTCGCCAGCGACCTGCCCAGGCCGAGTAGCTCCCGCGGCCCGGCCGTTCCCAGCGTGATTTTCGCCAGTAGCCGCTCGAGGTCCTGGACCTCCGCCAGCGTCTTGCGCAACTCTGCTCGCGCGATGGCCTGCGCGAGCAGCGTCTCCACCGCGTCGAGCCGCGCTTCGATCTCCGCCGGCTCCACCGACGGCCGCAGCAGCCGCGCCCGCAGCAGCCGGCCACCCATGCCCGTCTCGGTCTGGTCGATCACCCCGATGAGCGTCGCCTCCTTGCGCCCGTCGATGAAGATCGGTTCCAGCAGCTCGAGGTTCCGCACCGTCACGGCGTCCAGCACCATGGCCCCGGCGCGGTCGTAGAACGCCGGCCGGTCCAGGTGATCCAGCGCCGCCCGCTGCGTCTCCTTGAGGTAGTGCAGGATGGCGCCCGCCGCCGCCACCGCCAGCCTGCGCCCGCCCAGCCCGCAGCCTTCCAGCGTCAGCAGCCGGTAGTGCTCCTTCAGGCTGCGCTCCGCGTGGTCCGCATCGAAAGCCCACTCCTCGACCCTGGTCAGCAGCCGCCCCTGCCCCGCCAGCTTCTGCCCGGGAGGATGCAGCACCTCGCGCGCTCCCAGTTGCTCCAGTACCGCCGTGACTTCCGGCAACTCCACCTCCGTTGCCCGGAACTCCCCCGTCGAGACGTCCACCCACGCCAGCCCGCTGCGCTGCTCGCGCACTACCACCGCCGCCAGGTAGTTGTTCTCGTGCGACCGCAGCAGCGCCGCCTCGGTGGCCGTACCCGGCGTCACGATCCGTGTGATCTCCCGCTTCACCAGCTTCTTGGCGAAGCGCGGGTCCTCCATCTGGTCGCAGATCGCCACGCGATAGCCCTTCTGGATCAGCCGCGCCAGGTAGCTCTCCGCCGCGTGGTAGGGCACCCCGCACATGGGCACCGCTTGCCCCTTCTCCTTGTTCCGCGAGGTGAGGGTGATTTCGAGTTCGTGCGCCGCGGTGATGGCGTCTTCGTAAAACAGCTCGTAGAAATCGCCCAGCCGGAACATCAGCAGCGCCTGCGGCACCTGCTGCTTGATGGCGTGGTACTGCCGCATCAGCGGCGTGGTGGCCTCGCTACTCATTCGCGTCCAAACTGGGAAACTGGGAAACTGGGGACAGTCACAATTTTCACCATTTCCCATGCGGTCCGCGCTTATGCGTAAATCCCCCGCAGCTTGATGGCGAACGCCACCCGGTCCAGCGCCAGCATGTAGGCGGCGATGCGATTGTTCACCCCGTGCTTGTCGGCGTAGCCGACCACGTCGTGGAAGCTGTTCACCATGATTTCCTGGAGCCGCTCGTTCACCAGTTGCTCGTTCCAGAAGTACCCCTGGCGGTCCTGCACCCACTCGAAATAGGACACCGTCACCCCGCCCCCGTTGGCCAGGATGTCCGGAATCACGAACACGCCGTTCTCGGCCAGGATCCCGTCGGCCACCGTGGTAGTGGGACCGTTGGCGCCCTCGCACAGCACCCGCGTGCGGACACGCTCCGCGTTCTGCGACGTGATCTCGTTCTCTCTGGCCGCCGGCAGCAGCACGTCGCACTCCAGAAACATGGCTTCGTCCGGATTGATCGCCTCCGCCTCCGCGAACTCGGTGATCGAGCCCGTGGCCTTGCGGTGCTTCAGCAGCGCCTTGATGTCCAGCCCGTGCGCGTTGTAGATGGCCCCGTCCACCTCGATGACGGCGATGACCTTGAAGCCCGCCTGCGCCATCAGTTTCGCCGCCATCCCCCCCACGTTGCCGAATCCCTGGATCACCACCCGGCACCCTTCCGGCTCCAGCCCCAGCCGCCTCAGCGCCTCCAGCGTCACGATCAGGCAGCCCCGCCCCGTGGCCTCGGTGCGCCCCCGCGACCCCCCCAGATCCAGCGGCTTTCCCGTCACCACCGCGGTCGTGGTGTGCCGCACATGCATCGAGTAGGTGTCCATGATCCACGCCATGGTCTGCTCGTTGGTGTTCATGTCCGGCGCCGGCACGTCCACCTCCGGCCCGATGAACGGCAGGAGCTCCGCCGTGTACCGCCGCGTGATCCGCTCCAGTTCGGCGTCCGACAGCACCTGCGGGTTGCAGATCACTCCGCCCTTGGCGCCCCCAAACGGTATGTTGACCACCGCGCACTTCCAGGTCATCCACGCCGCCAGCGCCCGGATCTCGTCCAGGGTCAGGTCCGGCGCAAACCGGATCCCGCCCTTGCCCGGTCCCCGCGCGATCGAGTGCTGCACCCGGTACCCGGTGAAGACTTCCAGCCTCCCATCGTCAAGCTGCACCGGAATGTGCACGGTGATTTCCCGGGCCGGCGTCCGCAGCACCTTCCTGAACCCGTCGTCCAGCCCCAGCCGGTTCGCGGCCTCGTCGAAGCGCGCTTCCGCCGTCAGCCAGGGATTCAGCTCCTGCTCCAGGCTCATCGTCATGGTGGCCACGGTTGCATCAACCTCCGAAGACATTATGCCCCACCGCCCGGCCTTCCGGTTCGCCCCTCACTGGCAAGGCCGCACCTGGCCGCCCTCGCTCACCACCCAGCAGCCCGCGCTGGTGGCGGCGCCCGCTGCCGTCCCGTTCCAGTTGATGGGGCACGGCGTCCAGTAGTGCGGCAGCGTGAGCCGCAATTCCGCCACCCCGCGGCTGATGATCAGCAGCTCGCGCGTCTCCGTCAGGAACTCCGCCCGCACCCGCGCCGTGAAAGGCTCCTCCCGTTTCGGCAGCACGATTCGCGTCTCCACCCGTACCCGCTGCTTGCCCCGCTGGATGGTCACCTCCACGCTTTTCTCCTCGTTCGCCTGGTCCATGAACTCCACGTACGCGCGCCCATCCGCGATCTGGTGGCCGCCCACCGCCACGATCCGGTCGCCCAGCTTCAGCGGCCCCTTGTGGTTCTCCGGCAGCCAGCCCACCACCAGCCCCGGTCCCGCCTCCCCCGGCTTGAACCCAAAGCCGCCCAGCCCCAGCGCCGCTCCCGACCCGGGCCGCACCCGCGACGACTCCAGCACATCGTTGCGCCGCGACAAATCCAGCTTCGTCATCTCCACCCAGTAGCACCGCGCCAGCTCCGGATTGCCCGTTTCGCAGTCCACTTTGCCCGGGAACGCATCGCGCTCGTGCTTGCCGAGCCACTCCAGCGCCTGCTCCAGGCTCATCCCGCCCGGCGCGCGCACCTCCAGGTTATATCCGGGCATGGCCGGACGCTCCGCCGCAGAGGTCACCCACAGCGCCGGAACCAGCTCCGTGTTAGCCGCGAACAGCCGGTTCGTCTCGATGGCCGTCCTGGGGCTGCCCTCCACCGCCAGCGCCGCCGCCCACAGGTCCGGCACCCGCGCCGCCAGATAGAACACCGCCGCTGCCGCGGCCCCCGCCCCCACTAAGTACGCCCGCGTCCCCTTGACCGCGGCCTGTAACGCCTTGGCCGTGGCGTCCGTAGCGCCCGCGTCCGGCGCCGGCAGCACGCTCCAACCCGCTTGCTGGGCCGCCTCCTGGATCGCCTGCGCCTCCGTCCCCAATACCACCAGCACAGGTCGCGGCTCGGCTCTCACCGCCGAGACGCAGAGAACGCTGAGAATGCACAGCGAAAGAGCCTTTGCGGACCTTTGCGTCTTTGCGCGATGCTCCGTGCTCAGAACCGCCGCAACCGCGACCTGATACGCTTGGCTAGTCGTTCAATCTCCTCCGTCTTCTTGACGCTGGCCAGCGGCAACACGTGATAGTCGTTCTTCTCCAGTTCCGCCTTCAATGCCTCGGCCAGCTTGAGGATCTCCGCGGCGTCCTTGAGCGAATTCTGGTGCTCCACCTTGAGGATCTCTTCCTTTTGGAGCTTGCCGCTGGGCAGCCGCACCTCCTCCTGCGGTTGCTGCGCGGGGCCGGGCTGGGACCGAAGAGTTGCCGGAAATGATCTGGGCGACCGCACTTCCTCCTGGGGTTGCTGCGCGGCGAGCCCCGCCGCAAGACTGAGCAGCAGGAGGGCGCAGCCGCACCGGTTCCGCCTTCGCATGGTTGTACCCACCCCTCCATGCTAGTCGGATTCGGGGCAGTCCATCGCCGTCGGAAGGAAGGAACAGGAATCCTGGCCTGCGGCCAGGCATGATCAGGGGTTCGTTGCCGCGTCCGGGCGCTATGCCTTCTTGCGCCGGCGAGCCAGCGCCGCCAGCAGCAGCACTCCGCCAGCCAGCAGCGCGCCAGTAGTCGGTTCGGGAATCGCGGTCCCCACGTACAGGTCGTTCACCGTCGGCCAGCGGTAGACTGGCGGGTCACCCGGCGTATCCACCGCATCCACGGTCAAGGAGGTGATCCACACACCCGGATCAGTCGTGAAGCCGACAAACGAGGCCGGTGTCCCGTCCATCAGCGCTACGACCGTCCCGTCGCTCAGGGTCAGGACCGTGTTGCCGGGGATCAGTTCATAGAGAATGTTCGTCGGGAAGAAGTACCCTCCCACCGCCGTCACGTTCGCGCTGGTGAAATCGAAGCGGATCGTGTCGGTAGCGGTGTTGTTGGACAGCACCCGGTCGGTAACGGAGCTCGGCGCATACTGGCCAAACAGCTCGTGCGGCGCAGGCGCAGAAGCCGTGTAGCTGTAAGTGCCATCGGAGAAGCCCAGGGTCACACCGAGCAAGCCGAGCCCGATGCCGTCGAACGTCTCCAGGTAGTACCCTGGCTGGAGCTGTGCCATGAAGCTAGGCAAGTCCGTGTACACGGTTCCCGCCTGGGCGGAGGCCAACACGAACAGCAGCCCGATCGCGAACACGCTGATAATGCCTTTTCGCATTTCCATCTCCTGAATTGTGCTTCCCACAGTCTACCCCCTCCCCCACGGCTCGTCAA
>CAZIRH010000344.1:0-5415 GCA_964541065.1 uncultured Solibacteraceae bacterium | reverse complement strand
GGCCAGGCCGCCCATCAGATCGGCGTGGTACATCCAGGTCTGGACCAGATCGGGGGCGTTGCGCCGGAGGGCGCGCGCCAGGCGCAGCAGCCCGCGCGGGTCCGGCACGCCGGGACGCATGCCCAGCGCCTCGACGGGTATCCCCAGCCCGCGGATGCGCTCGCCCATCGTGCCCAGGCCGGTCAGGGAGATGACCCGGTTCTCAAAAAACGAACGGTCCAAGCGGGCCAGCAGGCGATACATGAACAACTGCGCTCCGCCCGCTTCCAGGCCGGCGATGACGTGAACCACGCGGATCATGCCGGCCTCTGCCCAGCCGCCAGCTCCAGATACACCGCCTGGTAGCGGGCCGCGATTTCCGACCAACCCGGGACCTGGCGGGCCCGCTCGCGAGCGCGGGTTCCCAAGGCGAGCCGCTCCTGCGGGCTGAGAGACAGGAGATCCTGCAAGGCCCTAGCCAGCGCTTCCGGATCCTTGCGCGGCACCACGCGCCCGGTATCGCCCACCAGCCGGGGCAACTCGCCAACCTCCGTGACCGCGCACGGCACGCCGCAGGCCATGGCCTCCGGCACGACGCTGCCGAAGCCTTCCGCGCTCGACGAGAGCACCGCCACGTCGAGAGCCGCCATCAGGCGGGGCATGTCCTCCCGCACGCCCAGCAAATGAAAGCACCCCCGCAGTCCCGCGGCGTCGATGGGGCCTGCCAGCGTTGCGTTGTCCCATCCGATGTCCAGCCCGCAAAGCAAGAAGTGGGTCCCAGGCAAGAGCGTCCGCAGCCTGGCGGCGGCGCGGATGAAGGTGGGGTGATCTTTCTGCCGGTCGTGCCGGGCGATCATGCCGACCAGTGGCGCATCCTGGGAGAGGCCCAGGTCCTGCCGCACGCTGGCCCGGGCGGCCGGGTCGGGCCGGAACTCCTCCAGGTCGATGCCGTTGGGGATGGCCAGCATCTTCCGCCCGTCATAACCCAGACGCCGGTGCCATTGACGGGAGGCCTCCGAGCAGCAGACGATCCGGTCCGGCAGCCACGCTGACAGCGCCGCGCACACGTAGGCGGTGACGATGGCATGCGCCTTCTTCTCCCCCCAGCGCAGGCTGCCCGAGTGCACGCCCCAAACCACTTTGGGCGAGTGCGCCAGGCGGGCGGCCAGGCCCGCCATCAGGTCCGAGTGGTACATCCAGCTCTGGATCACGTGGGGGCGGTGGCATCGGAGATAGGCCACCAGGCGGAGGAGCCCTCGCGGGTCCGGCAGGCCGCGGCGCATTCCCAGCGCGAGCACTTCGATGTCCAGCGCGCGGATCATCGGCCCGACCGTCCCCACGTCCGTGAGCGAGACTACCTGGTTCTCGAAAAGCGAGCGGTCGAGCCTCCTGAGCAGGCGGTACAGCACCATCTGGGCCCCGCCCACCTCGAGGCCCGCGATGACGTGAGTCAGGCGGATCATGCCAGGCGCTCCCCTTTGCGGCTTGGCCGGGTGAGACTCATGCTGTTTCCCCGAGCCTCTGCTGAAGCCACTGGCGAAGCTGGCGCGGCCCGCGCCGCAGGGTGAGGTAGGCGCGGCCACCGGGCCTCATCAGTTGCTCGAACCAGAAGCGCCGGCGCAGGTAGTGGACGTCGATGCGCGGCAGGTCCCACGGGTCCTCCGCGCGGGATAGGAAGCGCAGAGCGGTGCCGCAGGCCAGCCGGAAGTGCTCGCGGGCCAGCCGCCGCACGGCGGGCGTCGAGATGCCGTAGGGGTAGGCCAGGGCCTCCACCGCCCGGCCGGTGCGGTCCTCGAGTTCGGCCCGGCAGTCGCGCATCTCGGCTGCCACCTGCTCTTCGGAGAGCCGGGCCAGGTTGGGGTGGTGCACGGTGTGGGCGCCCAAGGTCACGCCGGCTTGCGCCAGGCGCGCCAAGTCGCTCCAACTCATCAACTCGAGCGTCGGCGCGGCGGCCCAGCGACCCGTCACCACAAACACGGCAACCGGCAGGCGGTACTGCTCGAGGACGGGCAGAGCGTGAAGGAGGAAGTTGGCGTAGCCGTCGTCGAAGGTCAGAGCCACCGCCCCCGGGGCCGCGAGGATCTCGGCCAGCGGCACCACGCGGATGCCCTGTCGCACCAGCGTTTCCATTTGCCGGCGAAACACGGGCGGCCGCAACGAGGTCGGCGAGTTGCCTTCGTCCAGGGAGTGGTAGGTGAGGATGGCCGAGACAGTCAACGCTCATTCATACCGCAACGCCTCGACCGGATCAAGCCGGGACGCCTTGACCGCCGGCCAGACGCCGAAGAACAGGCCGATGGCCACCGACACCGTGAAGGCGCTCACCACGGCCCAGGGCGGCACCTCCGAGGGCAGGGCCGGCACCAGCGCGCCCACCGCCAGAGTCACCAGGACCGCGAACAAGATGCCCAACACGCCGCCCGTGCCGGTGAGGGCCATGGCCTCGACCAGGAACTGGGCTACAATGTCGCGCCGGCGCGCCCCGATGGCTTTGCGCACCCCGATCTCGCGGGTGCGTTCCGTGACGCTGACCAGCATGATGTTCATGACCCCGATGCCGCCCACCAGCAGGCCCAGGGCAGAGATGGCGATCGAGACCATGACCACCAGGCCGGTGATGCTGTCGAACTGGCGGATGATCTGGTCGGCGGTGGACAGGGCGAAATCGTTCTCCTGGCCCAGCGGGGTGCGGCGGATCTTGCGCAGGATAGCCTCGACTTCTTCGTAGGCCAACTGGCGCAGGCCGGGACGGGCCTTGGCGGTGATCATCAAGCGGTCCACCTGGGGGTAGCGGAGTTGGGCGGTGTGCAGGGGCAGGGCGATCTCGCGGTCCATGCCGTTGTCGCCGAAGAAGCCGCCCTTGGCTTTCTCGAAGACCCCCAGCACGGTGAACTCGGCGCCGTCCACCATCATGGGGCGGCCTATGGCACGGCCGTCAGGGAACAGGGCGTCGGCGATCTCGGAACCGAGCAAGGCCACGCGGGCGGCGCGGGCATCCTCCTCGGCCGTGAACAGCCTTCCCGCGCGCAGGTTGCGCGGGGCCAGGGCGAAGGAGTTGGCGGAGACGCCCGAGAGGAAGATGTCGTTGGAGTCCGCGCCGGGAACCTTGGCCACCAGGGAGCGACCCTGCACCACCGGGGGAATGAACAGCGCGAGGCCGGTGTCCTCGACCGAGGGGCACATGCGGCGAATGATGGCCGCATACTCGGGGCGGATGGGCTTCCTCCGCTCCTCCTTGGGGGCGACCACCGGCGCGGAGGGATCGCCGCTGGTCTTGTAGACGAAGATGTTGTCGGGACCGAACTCTTTGAAGAAGTCCACGATGCCCTTGCGCAGGCCGGTCAGCAGGGAGGCCACCGTGACCACGGTGGTGATGCCGACAACGATCCCCAGGATGGTGAGGGTCGAGCGGAAGCGGTGCGTCCAGAGGCCCGCGAGCGCCATGCCGATGTTCTCGCCCCAGGTGATGCGCATCTCTCACTCCGCGCGGAGGGCCGCCACCGGATCGAGGCGGGAGGCGCGGTGGGCCGGGTACCAGCCGGAGACGATCCCGACGGTGGAGGAGACCAGCAGGGCGATGACCACGTAGGTGGGGGTGACCCGCAGGCTGATCTCGAAGAGGCTGGCCAGCAGATAGGTGAGCCCGGCCCCGGCCAGCACGCCCATCGTCCCCCCGGCGGCGGCCAGCAGGATGGCCTCCAGCAAGAACTGAAGGCGGATGTCGGAGACGCGGGCGCCCAGCGATTTGCGAACCCCGATTTCGCGGGTGCGCTCGGTGACGCTCACCAGCATGATGTTCATGATGACGATGCCGCCCACCACCAGCGACATGCCGGTGACCGGCACCACCACCGCGGAGATCAGCGCCAGCATCTGGCTGATGAGCGAGCGCATGGCGTCCGGGGTCACCGTGTCGAACCGGTCAGCTTCTCCAGGACGGGTCCGAAAGCGCGTGCGCAAGGCCACCCGGGTGATGTCCAGAGCCTCCTGGAGGCTCAGCCCGCTGCCTGGGCGGGCGCGCCCGAAGAGGGCGATCGACTGCCCGGTGCCCCACAGGCGCGCGAACGTGGTATGGGGGATGTAGACCGTGTTGTCCTGGCTGCGGCCGAACGCGGACCCCAGCCTCTCCTGCACCCCGATCACCCGGAACTCCAGTCCCCGGATCCGCACCTTGCGTTCGAGGGCCGAGGAAGCGGGGAACAAGCGGGCGCGCACATCGTTGCCGATGACCGCCAGCGCCTGCTTGGTGCGCTCCTCTGGCTCGGTGAAGAACCGGCCTTCCACCAGGTTGATCTGACGCATCTCGGGCAGCGACGCCGCCACGCCCTGAATGAGCGCGTCCTCACAAGATTGCTCTTGGTAGGTGACGTCCGCGGCGCGGTATTGATAGGGGCTGTAATGGATCAGTTCCCCGGTCGTCGCCTGGAGGAAGCTGAGGTCGTCGCGGCGGATGGGCTTGTTGCGCCGGAGATGCTCGAAGAATTCCTTGCGGCTGGTGACCCCGGCGATCTGCGCGACCACGTAGGTCTCGCTGCCGAAGACTTTCGAGGTGCTCTCTTCGGCGTAGACGCCCAGGCCCTCGATGGCGGCGCCGACGACCACCACGCTGGCCACCCCGATGATGATGCCCAGCAGGGTCAGGAAGCTGCGCAGCTTGTGCCCGCGGATCGAGTCCAGGGCCAGCCCCAGGGCGGTGGTCAGGTTATACCAGCAGCGCACCCACCAGCCGCGAACCAGCTCCCGGCGCTCGGCCATGCACTTTCATGATTGCAGACCGGGAGGCGGGGTTGCAGGTGGAACTAGAAGATGCCGCGCAGGACGCCCAGAGCCTGGGGGGCGAACTGAATGCCCACCCGGAGATCCACCAACAGCGCAGGCAGCAGCCACCACAGTGAACCTCCCGCCACGGCTGGCAGTGCTACCAGCAGCAGCAGCGGCGAAGTGGTGCGGGCATATCCGTAGCACTCGCCCCAGTAGCTCGGAGTGCTGACGGTGGCTACCAGGCCGACGAACATCA
The DNA here is from genome assembly GCA_964541065.1 of uncultured Solibacteraceae bacterium. GTDB lineage: Bacteria > Acidobacteriota > Terriglobia > Bryobacterales > Bryobacteraceae > VFZS01. The sequence goes on along the minus strand of CAZIRH010000344.1, from coordinate 419 downwards.
AGGCTGCGATAGTCTCCATGTCGATGCGCCGCTGGAGGAGGCGCCAGAGGGCCATCCCGACTGCCAGCAGCACGCCGGCCAGGGCCAGCAGGTCGCATGCCCGAGCGACTTGCAGCGCCACCGGGCCCAGCGGGTAGTATTCCGGCCTGAACATCTTCATTACGATACCCGCCAGCGGGTAGCGGAACAGCCAGGTGAATAAATGATGCATCCGTCCACCGACCGTGGAGCGCATCGGTTGACTCTGCACCAGACCGAACCAGAGGAGCGCCGGCAGGGCGGCCGTGGCGAACAGGAAGGCGCGGCGCCAGCGGCGCTGCCAGAGCGCATGCAGGCAGGCGGCGGACACCAGCAACAGCCCGGTATCGCGGACCAGCGGAGCGAGCGCCAGGATGACGTAGAGCCGGGAGGGCGAATCG
>CAZIRH010000343.1:0-5431 GCA_964541065.1 uncultured Solibacteraceae bacterium | reverse complement strand
AACGCTACCCACACTCTGACGCTGGAGCAGGCCTGCCCCTTCGACACCGTGTGCTTCCACGCCCAGCAGTGCGCTGAGAAGTATCTGAAGGCCCTGCTATTGTCGGCCGGCCTGGAGGCTCCGCGAACGCACGACCTGCGAGCGTTGATGCTCCTGATGCCTGCGCAACCAGCCTTGGGAATCGGCCTGGAGCAGGTGCTGCCGTTAAATCGCTATTCGGTGGAGGCCCGGTATCCGGGCGAGTGGGATCCGATAACCCGGGCTGAGGCGGAGGCCGCTGTGGCGATAGCCCGGGAGGTGCGGGAAGCGGTGCGCAGACTGCTGCCTCGACAGGCGCTGTAACCAAGCGCGACTCCGCCGAGTCAGTCAGCGGAGGTACAATCGGCCCATGACCGAGACGCAGATGCTGACCGTGCTCGTCGCCACGGTCCCCACCATACTGGTGGTGCTGATCAGCCTGCTGGTCAGCAATGCTCGCCTGAGCGACATACGCGACTTGCTCCGCGCCGAGATCGGCAAGAGCCACAGCGAGCTACTGATGAAACTCACGGAGCTCGACGCCCGCATCGATGCCCTGGATTCCCGCCTCTCGCGGATCGAAGCGCGCTTCGCCTCGGCTGGTCAGCACGCCATCCCCGGCACGTAGGCCTGCGCGCTGAAGGCGACAATCTAAGCGGAAGGTGGGCCGATGGCCCGGCCTGCCGAATCGCAGCCCGGGCCGTGCGGCCCACCGCGCATCCCCGGCAACGCCTCAGCGTTTCGCCAGAACCTTCACCTGGTCGCGCCGTGAAGCGCTCTTACCCAGCACGCGCTCGCCACGGCGCTGGAGGCGCCCGAGATGTCTCTGAGCGTCCTTCTTACTTGCAAGCGTGGCTCCAAATCAGCGCCGCTCGCCAGTGGCGGGTAAATCGTTGGAAACAGGCTCAGGCGCTTCGCGGGAACCTGCTGGCAGCCACGCGGCCCGGCTATCCACCCGGATGGACGGCTATCCGTTCGGTTAGTCGCCGGAGAAGAATGCCGCCCCGCCAGCCGCACGGCTCGTGTATACTGGAGGGGATTCCGAGACTGGGAAACTGGGATGTGTCCGAGGCTGCTTACCCTGGCCGGGCCGCTCCAAGGATCTCTCTGCACCCTGGGAGAGGGCCGGCAGGTCTCGATGGGTCCTGACGGGTGGGTCGTGCCCTTCGCCGGGACGGCGCCGCCCCCCAGCGCGCACTGCCTGATCCGGGGAGCCGGCGGCCAGTTCACCATCCGCGCCGCGGACTCCGGCGACGGGTTGCTGGTCAACGGCGTGGCGGTGCGGAGCCACCAGCTCCAACACGGTGACGAGGTCCGGCTCGGGGACTGCCTGTGGCGCTTCCTGGTGGACGAAGTTCCCGCCAGCGCGTGGCAGGTCCGGGGCACTGTCCAATTCAACGAATCGCTCTGCCAGGGCTGCGGTACTTGCGTGACGGTGTGTCCCGCGGGTTCCCTCCGGCTGGCGCCCCCCGCCGAGATCGAGCACGACATGGTGGGCGAGGGCGCCAGCATGCGGCGCGTCTACCAGTTCATCGCCAAGCTGGCTCCCACGGATTCCACCGTGCTGATCACGGGCGAGAGCGGCACGGGCAAGGAACTGGCCGCGCAGGCCATTCACCGCAACAGCCGGCGAGCGGGGAAGCCCTTTGTGGCGATCAACTGCGCCGCCCTGACTCCCACCCTGCTCGAAAGCGAGCTGTTCGGCCACGAGAAAGGCGCCTTCACCGGGGCCCTGGTCCAGAAGCGGGGCAAGCTGGAGGTGGCCGACGGAGGCACCGTGTTCCTCGATGAAATCGGGGAATTCGACCTGGCCCTCCAGTCCAAGCTGCTGCGCGTGCTTCAGGAGCGCGAGTGCGAGCGGGTGGGCGCCACGCGTCCGATCAAAGTGGACTTCCGGCTGCTCGCAGCCACCAACCAGGACTTGGAGGAGGCCGTCGAGGCGGGCCGCTTCCGGCGGGATCTCTTCTACCGGCTGAACGTGGTGTCGATCCGGCTGCCCGCCCTCCGCGAGCGGCGCGAAGACATCCCCCTGCTGGCCGACTGCTTCATTGCACGGCACAGCCGTAGGTGCGGCCGGCGCGTGCTGGGACTGTCGCCGGAAGCGCGCGACTGCCTGCTGACCTACGACTGGCCGGGCAACGTCCGCGAACTGGAGAACGCCATCGAGCGCGCCGTGGTGCTGGGCGCCACCGAGCACATCCTGCCCGAGGATCTCCCCGAAACGCTGCTGGAATCCGCGCCGGTGCCCCCCGCCGCCCCCGCCAGATACCACGCCGCCGTGCGGGAGGCCAAGCGGCAGCTCATCGCGAGCGCTTTCGAACAGGCCGGGGGAAGCTGCAAAGAGGCCGCCGAGCTGCTCGGCCTCCATCCCAACTACCTGCACCGCCTGGTCCGGAACTTGAACCTGCGGCCCGTGCTCCGGAAAGCGGCGCCATAGGCGGGAACCACTCACTGAGCTGGGTACCGGCCCCTCCCGCCCCCAGCCCCGCCAGGCCACGGGTCAGAGACGATGAAGACTGGTCGGGGCGAGTGGATTTGAACCACCGGCCTCCTGGTCCCGAACCAGGCGCTCCAGTCAGGCTGAACCACGCCCGGGCTCTTTTGGCAGGCGTGGGCAAGCCATGCCGCTCCAGCAACACGGTAGAATGTTGGATGGACGCTGGCAGGATGCCGGGCAGCGGGCGATTGAGCGAGGAGACCGTTCAGGAAATCGTGCGGCGGATTGTGCGCGTCGCCTCACCCGACAAGATCATTGTGTTCGGTTCAGCGGCCCGTGGAGAGATGGGGCCCGACAGCGACGTGGACGTCCTGGTCGTCAAACGAGGGGAGTTCCACCAGGGTCGCCTGACGGGTGACATTTATATGTCTCTGATCGGAGTTGGCCAGGCTGTGGATGTGATCGTAGCCACCCCAGAAGAAGTGGAGCGCGCCCGGCACTGCCCCGGCCTTGTAGTGTCCTCCATGTTGGGCGAGGGGCGCGTGGTCTATGGCGAGTGAGCGGGGCCCCGCAGATGACCCCCGAGAGTGGCTGAACCGTGCCCGCAGCAATCTGATTCGGAGCAAGCGCCTGCTTCCTGGGATGTAGCTGGAAGACCTTTGCTTTGACGCCCAGCAGGCGGCCGAAAAGGCCCTCAAAGCCTTGCTGCTGCACCGGCGGGTGGATTTCCCTCGCATCCACGACCTCGCCGAACTCCTCAACCTGCTCGGGCGGTCAGGAGAAGAGATTCCACCCGGCGTGAGAGAGGCAGGAAAGCTCAGCCGATTTGCGGTATTCACTCGCTATCCGGGACTGGCTCGGCCTGTGGAGGAGGACGAGCACGAAGAGGCGGTTCGAATAGCGGAGACCGTGGTGTCCTGGGTGGCGAAACGCCTGTCGATGCTGAGTGAGCAGGCCAGCGGCGAGTCCGTCTAGACTACACCCCAGGCCGTACAACCCGCGTCGGCCCAGACTGAGCGCCTCGGGAAGTCGAGCCCCCAAAAGCCGTAGGTTGCAGGCGTCCCCCAGGGCACATTCTGGGCACACCAACGAAAAACGGCCCGGAGCCCTCCCGGCCCCGAGCCGTCCTAACCGGCAAAAAAGAAAGGATGATGGCTGGTCGGGGCGAGTGGATTTGAACCACCGACCTCCTGGTCCCGAACCAGGCGCTCTAACCAGACTGAGCCACGCCCCGAATCCTGTCGGGCTGAACCACGCCCCGGATCTCCTTTCAGTGTACTGCCGCGGCGGCGCCGCCGCAAGGGGCGGCGGAACCTCGCCCTCCCCCAGTTTGCAGGGCGTCCCGGTAGAATAGGCCTCCAGGCCTGTTGGGGGGCACGCGGAACTGGGGGAGGGCAAGGCGGCGGAACGGCTACCGGCACTGGCCGCCCGAATCGGAATAAGATTTGAAGGATGAGGCGTGTGCCGGCCCTGTTGCTGTCGTTGATCCTCGCCCTGGAAGCGGCGCAGTCGGAGCTGAAGATCGTCGTCGTCGAGGGCCAGGGGGCCGTGAACAACATCCGGCAGCGCACTGCGCGCGAACCGGTGGTCGAGGTCCAGGACTCGAACGGCCGGCCGGTCGCCGGCGCCTCCGTCACCTTCATCCTGCCCCAGAACGGGCCCAGCGGTGTCTTCCCCAACGGCACCAACGTCCTAACCATGGTGACGGACGAAACCGGCCGCGCCGCCGGCCTGGGCCTTCGTCCCAACAACGTGGCGGGCGAATTCCGGATGCGCGTGGCCGCCACGCATCAGGGGCGCAGCGCCAGCGCCTCGATTGCTCAAACCAACGTGGGCACCCCCGCGGCCGGGATTTCCGGCAAGGTGATCACCATCCTGGGACTGGCCGGCGCAGCGGCAACCGGCGGCGTGCTGGTGGCCCGGCGTGTCGGGAGCAAGCCAGAGTCCGCCCGGCCAGTCGTAGTTCCGGGAACGCCCGAGGTGGGGCGCCCGCGATGAGGGACTGGCGCACGGCGGCAAAGCTGGGCGGCCTGCTGGCGCTGGCCTGGCCTCTGGCGGCGCAACAGAGCATCCCCGTGGTGCGGCTGGAGTGCCCCTCCAGCGCCGAACCCAAACAGCAGCCGCGCCTCGCGCTGGTGCTGGCCAGCCAGCACTCCAGCCCGATCGCAGGACGCCTGGCGCTGGCCTTCACCTCCAGCGCCGCGGCCCCGGCCGACGACCCGGCGGTCCAGTTCTCGGCCGGCGGCAGGACCGCCATTGTCAGCCTGGCGGCCGGAGACACCCGGGCGGAACTGGCCTTCCAGTCGGGAACGGTGGCGGGCACCATCCGGGTCACAGCTACGCTGGAGTCAGGCGGGGTCGATGTGACGCCTTCGCCGACGCCGGCGTGTTCGGTGGCCCTCCCCGCACGCCTGCCGGCCATCACGGAGGTGCAGGTCGAGCCCACCGCCACGGGGTTCAACGTCTACGTCACCGGCTACTCGACGCCGCGGCAGGTCACCGAGGCGCGCTACCGGTTCGTGCCCAAAGCGGGCTACCAGTGGGCCCCCATCGAGGTGATCATCCCCGCCGAGACCTTGGGGCCGAGATTCACCGACTGGTACCGGAGCGGCACTTCGGCGCAGTTCGGCAGCCAGTTCACGCTGCTTCAGCCGTTCACCGCGGACCAGAACATGCATAGCATCGGGTCGGTGTATGTCAGCCTGCGCAATCAGGAAGGTCTTTCCCAGGAATACTCGGCGAGCTTCCCATAGCCATCAGCCGCATTGAGGCTAGACTGGAGGCATGGCCTTCCGCCTGGCCAGCGACTACCGCCCCCGCGGCGATCAGGAAACGGCCCTCGAGCAGCTCGTGCGCGGCGTCCTGGACGGGGAGCCGCACCAGGTGCTGCTGGGCGTGACCGGCTCGGGGAAAACCTTCACCATGGCCAAGGTGATCGAGCGGGTGGGGCGCCCCGCGCTGGTGCTGGCTCACAAC
>CAZIRH010000342.1:0-5442 GCA_964541065.1 uncultured Solibacteraceae bacterium | reverse complement strand
GGCCGGGTCGAAAATCGCCACCGGCAACTCGCTGAAATCGCCGGTGCGCATCTTCGTCGTGGGAATCGTCACGAAGCGGTAGTCGGTCGCCACGCGGTAGCGATAGGCGTCGTAGGAGCCGAAGAAGAAGATGCGGTTCCGCTTGAGGGGTCCGCCGATGGTGAAGCCGAACTGGTTCTGGTTCTGTTGCGTGCGCTTGGGCGAGAAGAAGGCCCGGGCGTCCAGCACGGTGTTGCGGAAGTACTCGAACAGCGAGCCATGGAGGTCGTTAGTGCCGGACTTGAGCGTGTAGTTCTCCGAGCCCTGCCCGTTATACTCGACCGACTGGCCGCTGGTCTCGACCTGAAACTGGTCCACGGCCTCGACCGAGACGCCGAACTGGAGGGCGCGGCTCTCACCCTGCCGGACCGCGTCGGTGATAGGGAGGCCCTCCAGGTAGACGTCCTTAGAGAAACTCTGGCCGCCGTTGACGAAGCCGAAGGTGCCGCCTTCCTGGACCCCGGCCATCAGGTAGATGAAGGCGGCGGGGTTGCGGGGGCTGCCGTCGCCCATGGCGAGCGGCAGTGCGGTATACATGTCGTTGCGGATGGTCCGCCCCATGCGGGCATCGGCGGTGTTCAGCTCCGGCGGCGCCGCAGTGACGGTGACGCTTTCGACCGGAGCGCCCACCTCCAGCTTGAGGTTCATTTCCAGGGTGGTGAGAGCGTCCACTACGACCTGCTCCTGTACCGTGGTGCGAAAGCCTGGGGCCGATGCGGTGATCCGGTAGGTTCCCGCCGACAGCGGTGCAATCACGTACAGCCCGGCGGCCGTGGTCTCGCGCCGGGTCTCCACCCCGGTGGCCACGTTGATGGCTGTGACGGTGGTATTCGGCACCACCGCGCCCGACGCATCGAAGACCGTCCCCTTGATGGTCCCGCTACCGCCGATCTGGGCGACCAAGGAAGCCGCCAGCAGCAAACACAAGACCAAAGCGAACCACTCATGACGTGGGGTGTGCATGGACTCCGCTCCTTTCGGTTACTCGGCAGACAATGACCCCGCAGGCCATTCGGTCTGCCCGCTCGACTACAGTCCACTACCTTGCGGCCCGGGCGCAGCGGAAGCTGATGTTGGCGTTGCGATAGCGCGCGGGGACCGCGGCCCAGTCCCAGAGGACGTTGTCGGCAAGTGGCTCCAGGTAGGAGCCGCCACGGATGGTGTACCACGGCTCGGTGGGGGTGGGCGGAGGGGCAACAAGCGCCTGGAAGGCTTCGAGCGCGCCCGGGCTGGGCGTCTGGAACTGATCGACGAACTCCCAGGCGTTGCCCGCCATGTTGCGCGCACCGCAGGGGCTGGCCGCCTCGGGGAAGGCGCTCGCCGGTGCCAGATCGGAAACCGCCTGCGCGGGGCTGCCCTTCACGTTGGCGCGCCCGGGATCCGGGTTGTTTCCCCAGGGGAACAGGCGCCCATCGCCGCCGCGCGCAGCCTTCTCCCATTCCGATGCCGTAGGCAAGCGCTTGCCGGCCCAGCGGGCGAACTCCTGGGCGTCCACGAAGGTGATGTTTACGACCGGATAGCTCGCGCGCTCGGCGGGGAAGCCCTCCGGCAGAGGGCGCCCGCGGTCGCGGCAGAAGCGCGCGTAGGCTTCGTTGGTGACCTCGGTCTGGTCGATGTAGTAGTCGGGCAAGCTCTCTGAGTGGCGGTCCTGACCGGCCAAAAACGTCCCCGCCCGCACCAGTACCATGCGGCCGGCGGGCGTGTCGAGGGACTCGGCGAGGGGTGGCCTGGGCCGTAAGGCAAAGTAGCCCGCCACCAGGATCGCCACCAGCACGATCAGCAGGACCGGGATGAGCCACGGCCGCCGGGGCGGCGGGGCCGCGGGCAACGCGGGCACAGTCCGAGCCTCCTGCTCCTGGAGCACCCGCTCCAGCTCTTCGCGCACTAGCGTGAAGTTCTGCGGGCGCTCGGCGGGGTCCTTGGCCAACGAGCGGGTAGTGAGCGCGAGCAGCGGCTCCGGGACGCCCGCTTGTCTGAGCGGCTCCAGATTGGGCGGCTGGTGGAGGATGCGCCCGAACACCTCTTCGATGGAACCGGAGCCCACCAGCCGGGCGCCGGTCAGCAGCTCGAACAGCAGCGCGCCGAAGGCGTAGACGTCCACCAGGGGCGTGATCCCGCGGCCCATCACCTGCTCGGGGGCCATGTAGTAGGGGCTCCCAGCGGTCATCCCCGGCCGCGTCAGGGCCAGGTCCTGGCGCTTGGCGATGCCGAAATCCATCAGCTTGACGGTCCCCGAGGGCGTCACGCGAATGTTGGCGGGCTTGATGTCGCGGTGGATGATCTGGGGAACGAGCGAATGAATGTGCTCGAGCGCCCGGGCGAGCTGGATGAGGATGCGAAGCTTGTCGGCCAGGCTGCCTGTCTGCCCCTGCTCGATCAGGCTCCCCAGGTCCTCTCCCGGAAGGAACTCCATCACCATGTAGGGGCGGCGCTGCTCGTCCTCGCCGTAGTCGTAGACGCGGATGGTGTTGTCGTGGTAGATGTTGCCGGCGGTGCGGGCCTCTTCGAGGAACCGCGTGCGCGCCTCCGCATCCGCACAGGCTTCCGGCCGGAGGACCTTCACCGCTACGATCTGGCCGATGGCGGTGTTGCGCGCCCGGTAGACGGTGGCCATCCCGCCCGGATACTCATCCAGCAGCTCGTACTTGCCGATGTGGCCGAGACTCATCCACCAGTGAGTTTACAGCCTCGGCGAGCGGCCGCGCTGGCAGGTGTGACCGCTTGCCCTACGCCAACTGCACCAGCTCGGGTTCGCGCGCGCCGCGGCCGTTGCCGTTGCCTCCGTTGGCCGCGATCAGCTCGAGGAACTCGGGCTGCTCCTCGAAGGAGACGGAGTACTTGCGCTCGATCTTCTCGCGGTAGCACGGGCCGGAGTTGTAAGTGCAGAAGGGGTAGAGCAGGCCGTTGGGGGCGGCGTAGTGGACGATGCAGCGCTTGACGCGCTCGACGTCGAAGTTGTAGGCGTCCATGAAGTGCATGCCCGCCACCATGAGGCTCTTGTAGGTGAAGCCCTCGGCCTCGGCCTTGCCGCGCCCGTACTGCTTGTCCATCATCCCTTGCAGGGTCTGGAGGAACTTGTCGAAGGTCAGCCCCTTGGGCGCCCGCTCCTCGTGGTAGTGCTTGCGCAGCGAGTTCCAGGCCTTGATCTTGGTGAACAGCTTGATGCTCTGACGCTCGGCCTTGCGGGCCAGCACGTCCATCTCCTTCAGCATGCCGCCGATGTCGATGAAGCGGGTGGCCGGGACCGCGTTCTTGTTCTGATCCACGAACAGGTAGGTGCCCATCGAGCAGTGCGGGTGCGAGCTCAGCACGGTGGTGCCCTCGCCGCGCAGGGCGCTGATCAGCTTCGAGAACGGGCTGACGCAGGAGAGCGGGTACCAATCGTCGTACGGATCGCAGATGCCCACCTGCTTGTGGAAATCGTGCGCGAAGTCCGACAGCGTGTAGCGCTTGGCCTCCAGCTCCGCCCGCGAGATCCGCCCGCAGAAGCTCACCGGCTGGAAGGCGATGGCGCTGACGCAGTCGATGTTGTCGATGGCCAGCCGGACCATGTTGCCGATCTGATCGTCGTTGATGCCCCGGACGATGGTGGGCACGAAGCAGATCTTCAGGCCGACCTTGCGCACATTCTCAATGCACTGGAGCTTCAGGTCGAGCAGTGGCTCGCCGCGGGTGCGGCGGTAGATGTCGTCGCAGACGCCGTCAAACTGGAGGTAGAGGGTGTGCAGACCGGCGTCCTTGGCGGCCTGGGCGAACTCCGGGTCGGTGAAGGTGATGCCGTTGGTGGCCACCTGGACGTGAGAGAAGCCCATCTCCTTGGCCAGGCGGACACAATCCAGAAAGCGCGGGTGGATGGTGGGCTCGCCCCCGGAGAACTGCACGACGCGGGCGTTGACCGGCTTCTCGTTGCGTAGCGCCTGAAGCATGCGGCGCACCTGCTCGAAGGTGGGCTCGTAGAGGTAGCCGGCGGCGTTGGCGTTGGCGAAGCACACCGGGCAAGTCAGGTTGCAGCGGTTGGTCAGATCCACCACCGACATGCCGCTGTGGCTGGTGTGCAGCGAGCACAGGCCGCACTGGTCAGGGCAGCGGGTGGCGTTGGGGATGGCCGGGTTCGACACCCCGCGGTTGTCCCCGAAGCTCCACTCGTCCATCTTGGCGTAGAGCTTGGCGTCGGAGTAGATCATGTCGCGGAAGAAGCCGTGCAGCGGGCAGGTCTTCTCCATCATGACGCGCCCGCCATCTTCGAAGATCCGGGCCTCGATGATCCGCAGACACTCCGGGCACAGGGACTGGGTGATCTTGGGCAGCCCCTTGTGAACCGGCTGGATGGGGGAGCCGGAGAGGGTGGTTTCGGGCTGCAAGATCTCGAAAGCCTTGGCTTTAGCGGGGCCTAGGGTCGTCGTGCTCACGCGGGAACCTCCTTGGCTAGACCTTTCCGGTTTGACCTGCCAGTATAGCCGAGGCCCCCCGGAGGGACCACGGGGAGCAGTCAAACGGCGTAATTTGTTGCCCGTACGGGCGCTAAGCCCGGTTGAACGGGCAGCTTCCGCCCGCCCGTGCGGGGTGATAGAGTTGAGGATTGCATCAAGAAGGAGGCTTGAACCGATGTTCACCGGCGGATTGTCCAGACGGGAGTGGCTGGCCGTGACCGCGGCCTCGGCAGGCGCCGCCCAGACGCCCGAGGCCGACCGCGCCCGCCGCATGCAGTGGTGGCACGAGGCCAAGTTCGGCATGTTCATCCATTGGGGCCTTTACAGCCTGCTGGGCCGCCACGAGTGGGTGATGGAGAACGAGGGCATCCCCGTGCCCGAATATGAGGGGCTCGCCAAGCAGTTCGTGCCCAGGCCCAACGCCGCCCGCGACTGGGCGCGCCTGGCGCGCCGGGCGGGGCAGAAGTACATGGTCATGACCACCAAGCATCACGAGGGCTTCTGCCTCTTCTCGAGCCAGCTCACCGGCTATTGCGCGCCGCAGCAGGCCTGCGGGCGCGATCTGGTCAAGGAGTACGTCGAGGCGGCCCGCGCCGAGGGCCTGCGCGTGGGCTTCTACCATTCGCTGATGGACTGGCACCACCCCGACGGCGCCCGTTGCGCCGACGACGAGGCCGCGCGCCGGCGTTTCGTGGACTACCTCCACGGACAGATCCGCGAGCTGCTCACCAACTACGGCAAGATCGACGTCTTGTGGTACGACGTGGCCTGGCCCCTGGACGCGGCGGGCTGGGAATCCGAGCGGATGAACGAGATGGTCTTCAAGCTCCAGCCGGACATCATCGTGAACAACCGCAACCGGCTGGCGGGCGACTTCTCGACACCCGAGCAGCGCATCCAGGCCGAAAAGACGGGCCGCGCCTGGGAAGCCTGCATGACCATGAACGACAGTTGGGGCTACCACGCCGCCGAC
>CAZIRH010000341.1:0-5448 GCA_964541065.1 uncultured Solibacteraceae bacterium | reverse complement strand
CAGCAGCTCCAGCGCGCTCTCCAGTTGCTCGCGCGCGTGGCGCTGGCCCAGCCGCGTGATGAGGTCGAGGCCGCGGCGGTAGACTTGCCGCGCCTCCTCGAGCCGGCCCAGCTTCTCGAGCACCTGCCCCGTCTGGAAGTAGGCCACGGTGTAGTCGGCGTCCAGCGCCAGAACCTGCTCAAACTCCGCCAGGGCCTCTTCGAGACGGCCCGCCCCAGCGCAGGCCATCGCTAGGCCGTAGTGGGCGAAGACGTCGCGGGGGTTCTCCGCCGCCAGTTTCTTCAGGGCTTCCACGCGGTCCGTCATGCCGCCACTATGCTACGATACCTCCGATGGCGTGCCCGTATTTCTACCCCGTCGAGCGGTTTCAGGACCGGGAGTGGCCCACCCCGCCCCGCCTGCCGCTGGGTGATCCTTATCACGGCATGTGTTGCGTGAACCCTACCCGCGAGATTCAGCCCGATCGGGAGACCGTCCGCCAGTACTGCAATCTCGGGTATGCGCGCGGCAAGTGCCCGCACTTCCCAAAGGACGCGGGCCCGGACGCGGTACGTTTCACGGTGGCCGGGGACCAGGACGGCGCCCTCCAGCTCTTCTACGTGCTCGAGAAGGACCATGCGCCGCTGGAGCACGGCCCGCTGGAGTACTCCCTCGAGCTGGGGCGCTTCTCCGTCAGCCACTCGAACGAGCTGCTCCGCCGCCAGGCGCAGGCCTACGTTGAGAGCTACTTGCGCCGCAAAAACGACCCTCAGCTCCGGGCGCACCACCCGCATCGCCGCTGAGCCGCGCCATGGGCACGCCGAACATCATTCCGCACAGTTCGCCCTGCGGCCCTCCGACCGAGCAGCCCCTGAGCCCCCGCCCCGTGCGCGAATCCGTTTCCGAGTACTCCGAGCTGGCCCTTCCCAACGACGCCAACACCTTCGGCTTCCTGCTGGGCGGCAAGGTGATGCACCTGGTGGACCTGGCCGGCGCCATGGCCGCCATGCGCCATGCCCGCCGCCCGGTGGTCACCGTCTCGGTGGACCACATGAGCTTCTTGCACCCCGTCCACATCGGCCAGCTCATCCGGCTGTGGTCCTCGGTGAACCGCGCCTTCCACACTTCCATGGAGGTGGGGGTGAAGGTGTTCGTCGAGGATCTGCTCACCGGGGAGCTCAAGCACACTTCGTCGGCCTACCTGACCTTTGTGGCGATCGATGAGCGCGGCTGCCCGGTGGCGGCGCCCCAGGTGATCCCGGAAACTGAGGATGAGCAGCGGCGCTTCGAGGACGCCGGCCGCCGGCGCGCCTGGCGTCTCGAACTCAAGCACGGCGCAGGCCGCTGAGGCGAAGGCCCTCCCGGCCTAGCCCAGCGCCTTGTACATGTACTTGATGCTGGGCTTGTACACCAGCAGGTTGGGCTTTCCGTCCCGGTGGATCTTCAGGCTGCCCCGGTCGTACCACTCGATGATCCCCTCGATCGTCTCGCCGTCCTGGAGGACGATCACCATGGGCGTGCGGGCCTGCATCTGCTTAAGGTAGTAAAAGTTCTCGGCGTTGGTCTGGTCCAGGGGGATGTTCTTCTTGTTCTTCTGATGATTGTTGTTGCGCCGTTGAAGGTTGGCGTGCTCCTTGGCTTCCACCAGGGGCGGGCGGATCAGTCTGCGGTTGGCGGCGTCCATGCTACCACTCCTCCGATGCCAATGCTAAAGATGTACTCCAGTGCCGGGCTCGCGCACAAGAGCCGCCCGGTAAGCGGGAACTTACGTCTATGCATATCACATCGGCCGGCGGGCCGCAACCTTGCGCGGGCCTACAGGAAGACCGTCCCCTCCAGGTAGCGGACGGCGCGGCCGGCGATGGTGACCCGCGTGCCGCGGTGCTCGCAGTAGAGCTCGCCCCCGCGGGCCGACACCTGCCGCGCCTCGAGCCGGGTCTTGCCCAGCCGCCGCGCCCAGTAGGGCACCAGCGTGCAATGCGCCGAGCCCGTGACGGGGTCTTCCGGGACGCCCGCCGCCGGCGCGAAGAACCGCGAGACAAAATCGACCTCGCGGCTCGGTGCCGTCACGATGACCGCGAAGTGGCCCACGCGGAGCAGCGCCGGCATGTCCGGCGCCAGCGCGCGCACCTGCTCCTCTGTGTCGTACACCGCCAGGTAGTCCCGCGCTGCCCAGACCTCGCTGGGGACGGCGCCCAACGCCCGGCTCAGCTCGGGCGGCGTGGCGCACGGCGCCGGGTCGCGCGCGGGGAAGTCCATCACCAGCAGGTCGCCCTCGCGCCGCACCACCAGCTCGCCGCTGCGCGTCTGGAAGCGCACCACGTTGCGCTCCGGCTCCAGGTAGTTGAAGACCACGAAGGCGGCGGCCAGCGTGGCGTGCCCGCACAGGTCCACCTCGACGGCGGGCGTGAACCAGCGCAGGTCGTAGAGGTCCGCCCGGCGCACGAAGAAAGCCGTCTCCGAGAGGTTGTTCTCCGCGGCGATGGCCTGCATCTGCTCCTCAGGCAACCACTCTTCCAGCGGACACACGGCCGCCGGGTTGCCGGCGAACAGCCGGCCGGTGAAGGCGTCGATCTGATAGAGAGGAATCCGCGCCATGCTCCCAGTCTACGTGAGGTCTCCAGCAGCCCGCCCCGGGGCGGGGAGTTCAGCGCCCGATCTCCAGTTCACGTCCCAGGCCGAAGGTGGGCCGCTGGCGGCCGGACAGCAACTCCTTCTGCTCCAGCAGCGCGGTCACCAGCAGCGGCAAACCGATGGTGGCGTCCACGTGGCAGGTGGCGGTGTGGGCGTCCCGGGCGACCTTGCCCCAGCTCTTGGCCTCCTCGAAGGTGCAGCCCGACAGGCCGCCCCAGTGCGGCGCGTCGGCGACCACCTGGATGGCGTACTTGTGGCCCGCCGGGGAGGCTCCCGCCTTCAACACCGCCAGTGTCACCTCGGTCTGCTGGATGAAGTTCTTCGGGGCGCCGCCCGCGCAGTAGACCACGCCGCTGGCGGGGGAGGCCGCGGCGATGCGCGCCGTCTCCAGCACGTCCCCGATGACATCGAAGGTCAGGCGGTTGCCCCCGCTGTGCCGGTTGGCGGCGATCCCGATGCCGATTGAGCTGTCGCCGATGGCCGGGCAGTACACCGGGATGGCGGCCCTGGCGGCGGCCGTCAGGATGCCGTCTTCGGCGGCGTGCCGGGCCAGTTCCCGCCCCAGCAGGTAGAGGAACTCACGCGTGGTGTACGGCCGGTCCTGATCCAGCGAAGCCGCGAACCGCCCCACCCACTGGTCGTGCCGGCGGAATTGCTCCTCGTCGGCCAGCACGTCGTAGATGCGGTCCACCAGGTGATCGGCCAGCAGCAGGTCGTCGGTGTGCGGAGAGCCCTGGTAGTGCGAGTGGCCCAGGGTCTCGTGCAGATCGTGGAACAGGTTCGCGCCGGTGGCCACCAGGCAGTCGATCAGGCGGTGGTCGATCATGCGCACCAGCAGGCGCCGCATCCCGGCGGGCACCATGGCCCCGGCCAGCCCCATCAGTATGGTGCACCGGTCGGCCAGCATCTTCTTCCAGACCGCGAAGGCCTGGCCGAGCTGCCGGCCCTGGAAGGCGGTCCGCTCCATGCGCTCCAGGAGCTCGGAGACGCTGCCGACGCCTTCGGGGTCGAAGGGCTGGATGGGAACGGAAAGCAGACGGCGCTTGTTCACCGCGGGTGCGACTGTTCTCTTGGGGCGCTTCACTGCAACCGCAGCCTGCTGCTCTCGTAACAGACGAGCTGATCGAAGATGGCCAGGACCTGCTTCCGGTGGAAGTACAGGCGCCGCAGCGTCTCCCGGAAGGGGCCTTCGAAGATCGGCGAGGTCATCCACTTCTCCAGCAGCCTCTTCGGAACATCGATGTCCCGGCGCAACGCCTCCGGCGAGTGTCCGCGCAGAAACAAGCCGTAGAACATGGCGGCTTCCCGCTGCGGGGTGTCGGCGTCCTGACTAGTCCTGCCGGCCATGCGGGCAACCCTCATCTTCAGACCCAGAGAAACGCCAGTATAAACGTGGTGGCGGGGTACAATCAAGCCCGGTGATTCGCCGAGGCGCTAGGGGGCCCTTCAGGGTTGGGGTAAGGTCAGGACCCGTTCCAGCACGATCTGCCGGTCTGGCGAGGCGCCCTCGGCCCAGGGCCGCAGCGCTCCCTTGCGCCCGATCAGCGCCCAGGAGTGCTGGTAACCCAGTGTGCCGATGTACTGGCTGCCTAACCACGAGGCGATGGCGGCCCGCGCTGCCGCCGTGAGGCGGTAGGAGGCTTCATCGGCCACCGCTATCAGCACGATGGTTCCCTCCGGCAAGGCGGTCAGGTGAGCGGCCAGCGCGGCAGCGGCTTGCTCGTCGGCCCAGGTGTCGAAGGTGCGCGCGGCCGAGAACACGCCGGTCAGCGGGTTGATGCTCATCACGTTCACGCCGCGCCCCGGCCCCCCGCCGGTCGTCGAGAACAGAGTGCGGCCGTTCCAGTCGAAACGCGCCACAGAACCGGCCGTGAACCCCCCGGAGACCACACTCACCAGGACGTCGCCCTGGTTGGGTAGCACCGTCAGCCTGAGCCCCAGTTGCCCGGAGGCGCCGCCGCTATAGCCGCTGAGAACGAAGGCGCGCTCCGGAAGCGCCGCTGTGCCGGATGCGGCTCGCACCGCCAGCGGCACGGTCTGTCCGGGAAAGGCCGCCGGGATCGCGAACGAAATGCCCGCCGGCGGCTCGATGGCCTGAAAAAGCACCGCTCCGCAGAAGCCGTTGACCCCCTCGACTTCCACCGCCACCGTGCGTGGCTCGCCGCCCGCCTGGAGCACGACCTCCGTCGGAGAGGCCCGCAAGGCAATCCCCGGCCGATCGCCTGCTCCAGCCACACTGAGCGGATACAGGTTGCTGCTGATGCCGCCGGCCAGCAGCCGCAAGCCGCTGCCCCGCGACCGCTCGATGTCGGGTGGGACCTGGAGGTTCACCTGGTGGACGCCCACGGCGCCCTCGAGCGGGCCGGCATACGCCACCGGGACGCGCAGACCGTAAAGGTCCGCCTCGACTTGGTCGCCGGTCGAGCCCGGGCCCAGGCCGGTAGCGTAAACCTCCAGCCAGTCGCCGGGCCTGGCTCCGTTCTGCTGGCTGGCCACACAGTTCGACCCGGTCCACACCACGCCGCGCGGGAAGATGCCCGGCGCATAGCGCCGCAGCAGAACCGGCAAGGCATTCCCGGCCACCCCGGTACGGTACACCACGGCTTTGGCCTCGCCCGGCGCCAGAGTGGGCGGAACCTGTGCGCTCAGCTCCGTCGGAGCCAACAGGCCCAGACGCGCGGGCGTTCCCCCCACGCACAGGCAGGCCAGGCCCAGGTGCAGCGGCCAGCTCTGGTCCGCCGTCACCGTGCTGGCCAACCGTTCCCCGGAGAGGCGCAGCAGCGCGCCGGGCGCGGCCAACTCCGCGCCCGAGGCGGCATTCTCGAACTTGAGCAA
>CAZIRH010000340.1:0-5454 GCA_964541065.1 uncultured Solibacteraceae bacterium | reverse complement strand
ACCTACTTGCAGCAAGGGACGGCGGGCACGGCGGCCAACGCCCTGGCCACCAACTCGACCTACTTCGAGAACATGAAGAAGGCCGGCTACCCGGCCAACTTCTTCCTGGTGAACCCGGAGGTGGCCGGCGGCAGCTCCACGGTGCTGCGCAACGGCTCCAATTCCACGTACCACGCGCTCCAGCTCGAACTCCGGCGGCGCTTTTCGGCCGGCCTGTTGTTCAACTTCAACTACACCTTCAGCAAGGGCCTCACCGATTACTACGGGGACGCCCAGAGCTCTGGCGCCAACTACTACACCCTACGCAACGGGGGGATGAACAAGGGCCTCTCGCCCTACGACATCACGCACCAGTACAAGGCCAACTGGATCTATGAGTTGCCGTTCGGGCACGGCAAGCGCTGGGCGCCTTCCAGCCGCGTACTCGACCGCGTGGTCGGCGGCTGGGAGATCCACGGCATCGCCCGCATCCAGTCCGGCCGGCCCTTCATCCTGGATGCCGGGCGCGGGACCTTCAACCAGTTCGGCTCGGGCGTGATCCCGAAGATCTCGCGCGACGAGCTGCAATCGATGGGCAAGATCGTCAAGTCCCCGGACAAAAAGGTGTATACGTGTGACCTGAAGCTGGTCGGCCCCGACGGCCGCGCCAACCCTGACTACCTGGACACCCCGACCACGCCGGGCCAGTGGGGCTACTTCATCTACTTGCACGGGCCCTGGTTCACCCGCTTCGACACCAGCGCGGTGAAGAAGACCCGCATCGCCGAGCGCTGGAACGTCGAGCTGCGCGCCGAGTTCCTGAACACCTTCAACAACGTCAACTTCATGGTGGGCGGACCCACCGCGGCCAACGTCAGCGCGGGGACCCTCAGCACGACCTTCGGCCAGACCACGTCGTACTACACCGACATCTCCACGACCAACGATCCGGGCGGTCGGATCGTGCAGTTGGTGTTGCGGATCAACTTCTAGCTGGTACGCGCACGGGGGCTGGGCATGCCCGGCCCCTACGATGCCGGCTGCGGCGCCTTCAGCATCAGCAGCAGCAGGATGAGCGGCGTGCGCGCCTCGATGCCGTGAGGGAGTTGTGCGGACATGTGAACCCACGTACCGGAGCGAGCTTCGAGGCTGTCCTGTCCCAGCTTCAGGAGGGCTTCCCCCTCCAGCACATGCAGCACCGCGGGGACCGAGGCCGTGTGCTCGCTGAGCTGCTGGCCCTTCGAGAAGGCGAACAGCACCACGCGCAACCGGTCGTCTTCGTGGAGCGTGCGGCTCAGAATGCCGTCGGGCGGGACCGCCACCTCGCCGGCCAGGTTGGCGATGTACCTGTAATCCATACATCTGCTATCATGACCACCTCATGACCGAATACGCAATTGGAGTGGACCTGGGGGGCACCAACCTGCGCGCCGCGGCCATCAGCCGCGCGGGCAAGATCCTGAAAAAGGTCTCCGGCAAGACCAAGCTCTCGGCGGGCCGCAACGCAGTGGTGGCCGACATGGTGGCCTCGATCGTGAAGCTGCGCCGGATGTGCGGCGCGAGCGGGCTCCTCGGGGTGGGCATCGGCACGCCCGGCTTCATCATCATGGAGAAGGGCATCATCACGGCCTCGCCCAACCTGCCGGGCTTCGAGAACTTCCCCATCCGCGACGAGATCGAGCGGCGGCTCAAGGCGCCGGTGATTCTGGAGAACGACGCCAACGCCGCGGCGCTCGGCGAGAAATGGCAGGGGGCCGGCCGGGAGGTCGATGATCTGGTGCTGCTGACGCTGGGCACCGGGATCGGCGGCGGCGTGATTGTCGGCGGCAAAGTACTGCACGGCTTCGTGGGCATGGCCGGCGAGCTGGGGCACATGACCGTGATTCCTGGCGGCAATCCCTGCGCCTGCGGCAACAACGGGTGCCTGGAGAAGCACGCCTCCGCCACGGCCGTCACCTGCATGGCCAAGATGTTGGGCCTGGGCGACGACCTGACCTCGAAGGACGTCTGCAAGCTGGCGCTGGCGGGCAACGACAAGGCCCGCGTCTGCTTCGAGATGATGGGGACGGCGCTGGGCATCGCTTTGGGCAACCTTGTGGATGTCTTCAACTTCCCGCTGTACCTGCTGAGCGGCGGGATGCTGCCGGCCTGGGACCTGTTCGCTCCGGTGATGTTCGCCGAGTGCCGCCGCCGGTCGTTTGTCTTCCGCAACACGCCCACGCGCATCGAGAAGGCCACTTTGGGCAACGAAGCTGGCCTGTATGGGGCCGCCTATCTGCCGATGCAGGCGGGGACAGTCTAGCCTGTCCCCTTCTCCGGGAGGAGAGCGCACATGTACTGGATGGGGATTGACGTCGGCACCGGCGGCACGCGCGCCCTGCTGGTGGACGAAGGCGGCCGCGTGAAGGCCGGCTACACCGCTCCGCACGAAGACATGCGCATGGAGCGCCCGCGGTGGGCCGAGCAGCGTCCCGAGAACTGGTGGGACGCCGTGCAGCAGGCCATCCGCGGCGTGCTCGCCGAGGCCGGCGCCTCGGGCCGGGATGTGCGCGGCATCGGGCTCTCCGGCCAGATGCACGGCCTGGTGCTGCTCGATGAAGCCGACCGCGTGATTCGCCCTGCGCTGATCTGGTGCGACCAGCGCAGCCAGGCCCAGGTGGACTTCGTCAATCAGAAGGTCGGCCGGGAGAACGTTCTGGCCTGGACGGCCAACCCGGTGCTCACCGGCTTCACCCTGCCCAAACTGCTGTGGGTGCGCGATCACGAGCCCCAGCAGTTCGCCCGCGCGCGCAAGGTGCTGCTGCCCAAGGACTACGCGCGCTTCTGCTTGACCGGCGAGTACGCCACCGAGGTTTCGGACGCCTCGGGCACGTCGATGTTCGACGTGGTGCGCCGGCGCTGGTCCTTCGAGATGATGGACGCGCTCGGCCTCGACCGCAGCCTGCTCCCCGCGGTGAGGGAATCGACCGAGGTGAGCGGGCGGATCTCGGCGCGCGCCGCCGAGCTGACTGGCCTCGCCGCCGGAACGCCCGTGGTGGGCGGCGGGGGCGATCAGGCTTCCAGCGCCGTGGGCAACGGCATCGTCGAGCCGGGCATTGTGTCGTGCACGCTGGGCACCTCCGGCGTGGTGTTTGCGCACATGGAGAAGGTGGCCTACGACCCGCCGGGCCGCGTGCACACGTTCTGCCACGCGGTGCGCGGCAAGTGGCACGTGATGGGCGTCACGCAGGGTGCGGGGCTGAGCTTGCAGTGGTTCCGCAACCAGCTCGCGCCGGGAGCCGCGTACGACACTCTGACGGCCGAAGCGGCCGCGGCGCCCGCGGGTTCGCAGGGCCTCTACTGGCTCCCCTACCTGATGGGCGAGCGCACGCCGCACCTGGATGCCTCGTGCCGCGGCGGCTGGATCGGCTTGACCGCCAAGCACACCCGGGCCGACCTGATTCGCGCGTTGATCGAGGGCGTCTGCTACAGCCAGAAGGATTGCCTGGACATCATTGAAGCGCTGGGCGTCGAGGTCACCTCGGTGCGCGTCTCGGGCGGCGGCGCGCGCAGCGCCTTCTGGCGGCAGTTGCTGGCCGACGTGATGGGCAAGCGCGTGGTGGTGCTCGAAACGCAGGAAGGCTCCGCCTACGGCGCAGCGCTGCTGGCGCTGGTAGGAACCGGCGTGTACGGCTCGGCGCCCGAGGTGTGCCGCGCGGCCATCCGCGAGGTGGATGCGGTGGAGCCGCGCGCGGCCGAGCGCGACCTCTACGCCCGCGGCCACGAGCTCTACCAGGCCCTCTACCCCGCCCTCCAGTCGCTCTACGGACGGATGTAGGGGCGGCTGGGCCAAAAAACGGTGACTGGCTTCGCTGTCCCAAGCCGCATCGTGGCTGCTCCCCGCCCTTGCGCCGCAAGGCGCACCGCCACCGCCCTTAGCGGCGCGTAGACAGCGTTGCCTGTCACCGTTTTTCACCGCCCTGCTAGAATCAGTAGTAGTCACCTCCGCGGGCGCGTAGCTCAGGCGGATAGAGCACCGGCCTTCTAAGCCGGGGGTCGTGGGTTCGAGTCCCGCCGCGCCTGCCAGGCCTCAACAACTGACAGCCGGCAGCCCAACAAGAACATTGCGCAAGACGCACCAAAATGGGCTGTGCTGGCCGGGGACTATTCGCCGGCGCTCTGAAGAAGTTGTTCTTCGAGCCGCCCGGCGATGAAGAACCCAGCCTGATTTCGCAGCGCTTCGAGTTCGGCTTTCAAGCTCGGAATGCTGCCCTGCCTCTTGGCACGCAACAAGATGCCAAGGGCGCCTGTGACCCGAAGCCCGACGCGCTCCGCGGCGCGCCGTCCCTCCCGTTCGTCGAGCAGGATCAAGTCAGCCGGCAGCTCCAATCCCAGCGCGATTGCCTCCGCCTCCCCAGGGTGCAAACCGGCTTGCAGCAGTCGAACCATCCGGTCACCACGAACCGGCCGGGGCTTGAGCCATCCGTCCCGCACAGCGTGCTCTATGCTCACTGCCGCCGGCGGAATCGGGACGGCGCGCAACTCGGCTTCCACCGCCTCCGGAATCCAAATCACCTCGAACTGGGATCGCAGCAGAGCCAGGCGTCCTATGATGGCGAGGTTAGAGATCGGCGAAGTGTCACTCGCCACCAGCATAGGCAAGATCCTGCGTCAGGTCCTCGTCGGCGTAATGCCGGGGGATACCTCGCTGGGCCGCCAACTCCCCAAACAGCAAGCGCGTCATCTCGGCCAATTCGGCGGCTTTCCCCAGCGACAGCACCCCCTGTGAATAGAGCGCGATGGCCAGCTCTGCCCTCAGGCGCTGGGCAATCTCGCCTTCGGGAAGGCGAAGGCCTTGCACCACCGAATCTGGAATCCTCAAGACTAGGCCCATGACCACAACATACCTCGTTTCGCTCCCAGAAAGCGATGGGTATGAGGACTTTCGCCTCCGAGGCTGTCGGCCGGCCGGCGCCACCCTCCCCGCATCCGAGGAGCGTGTTGATCCCAGGCAGATTCGAAAGCGCAATGCAGAGACGAAGCCAGCGCGACCGGCACGGCGTCGGAGGTCCTCGGGGCTGCGATGCCACCTTTCAAGCACAGGGTCGTGGGTTCGAGTCCCGCCGCGCCTGCCATTCCCACCCGCCCCAGGCCGGAGTACAGTATCCTGCATGAACGGGGAGAGGGCAGACACGAATGACACGAAGAGACTTCCTCGGAGCGGCAGGAGCGGGCTTCGGGCTGCGGCGGGCCGCGGAGCGGCCGCACCTGCTGTTGCTGATGGCCGACCAGTACCGCGCCGACTGCGTGGGCGCGGACGGCAACCGGATCATCCGCACACCCAACCTGGATCGCCTGGCCGCCGAGGGCGCCATCTTCCGCGGCGCGTACTCCTCGACGCCCACCTGCACGCCGGCGCGCAGCGCGCTGTTGACGGGCCTGGCGCCCTGGCGGCACGGCATGCTGGGGTACGGCCGCGTGGCGGAGAAGTATCCG
>CAZIRH010000339.1:0-5466 GCA_964541065.1 uncultured Solibacteraceae bacterium | reverse complement strand
TTGAGAGAGCAGCGGCGGGGGGGAAGCTGGCAGGCACGATGGAATCTGGGCGGTCATGGAGCACTACCGGCTGACGGGCGACCGGGAGCACCTGGCCGCGGTCTTCCCGCGCATGGCAGCGAGCTCGCGCTGGCAGGAGTCACAGCGCGCGCGCACGCGCGTCCTGGTGAACGGCGAGCGCCCGCTGGTCTACGGCCTGATGCCCCGCGGCATGGGCGACGGCGGGCTGAAGGACGACGAGGACCTGTACGGAGTCTTCCTGACCCACAACATCCTGGCGGTTTACGCCGACGCCCTGACCGTCGAGGCCGCGGAGGCCCTCGGGGCGGCCGGCGAGCTGCCCGAGCTGCGGCGCATCCACGAGACCGCCCGCGACGACGTGGTGACCGCCATGGAGCGCGGGGCCATCTCCTCGGGGTGAGCATTGCGAGGGTGCCCGCGGCTTTTTTTATACCACGGCCGCCACCGCCGAAACGGGGCACTCCCTGGTTAGCCCGGGTCGAGATCATCGAACCTGGGGCACGACAGCGCGGAAAATTTTGCCGAAAGCCACAAAAACAAGCGTAACGGCAATTTGTGTCGCGCCGCGCAGCCGTCCGCCGGCAGGGGCCGCGCCAGCGGGTTCACGAGACCAAGTACCCGCTGTCACGCCCCCTGCGCGCCGGCGGCGTCGGGGCGCAATGGCGGACGATAACTCCCCCCGCCCCCCGGCCCCTGAAGTCTTTCATGGGCCGGGGGGCGGGGGGGTTGGTGGTTGGGGGTCAAAAAAGGGGGGGCGGATGAAAGGGGGCTTTTCATGGTTGGCATCGGGCATCTTCCGCGTCGTGGGGTCTCTGCTCGGCTGGCGGCCGAGTGCGCCAAAGTCCGACTCACGCAGTTCGGTTCCTCCTGGGCGTTCGTTGTTCGCTCGGCGGCTTCGGGCTCGCCGGTCGGCGTCCTGCTGGTTGGCGGTCCGGGGCCTCGCTTTTCGCTGGTCACGTCCGAGCCGCACCTGGTTGCTTTTGGTGCGCATTTCGCTAGGCTGTTGGGCGTGCCCTGTGGGCTGTCGCCCATTGCGGTTTGAGTGAGGGGGCCTATGCCGGCAAGGCCGGCAGACATGTCCCCGGTCATGAAGGAGTGACCCGATGTACCATACGATCATTCGTCACGTTTCGCCCGAGCACGTTTTCCACTTGGTGGAGAACGCCCAGGGCTGGCAGGCGAGCCTATACCCGCGGCCCGGAAGGATGTTCCTGCGGGCCGAGCCCGCGGTCGTGCGAGAATTCCTGGCCCGGGTCAGCGAGGCGGGTTTCGACATCATCCCCGGCGTCGGCAGGCCGCCGCACCATGTGCGCTTCGGGCTGATGCGCTGGTGGGCGCAGGTGGCGCCTCGAAGCCGCAAGCGCTGGCCCGCGCACAAATAAAAACCCGCCGCCGGGCGGGGGCCTGACGGCGGGCGGTGGACTCCGGGCCGGCGGCCGAGTGGCCGCCGGGGCCCGGACCCTTGTTCACTTGCGGACGATGTTGCCGCCTTTCCCGTTGGCGACCTTGACCTCATCCAGCGCGGCCTTCCTTGCCTCCGAGGTAAGCCGGTCAAAGGCTGCGTTGCGTTCCGCCTTGGCAATCGCGGCGGCTTCGCTTGCGGCCTGTGCCTTACTCCGGAAGTACGCCGCCGCCGCCGCAGCCAGAACGCCTACGCCCACGGCCAGTTGTCCGGCCAGCGCTATCCAGGGGCTCGCCGCCGGCACGGCCGCCGAGACCGCCAGCGCGGCGGGGCTCTGGGTCGCAGCCGCGACAGCCGCCGCAGCGTCCGCGGCCCTCTCGGAAGTCGCGGCCGCTGCACTCCATTGCCGCCCGGTGCAGCCAGCGACGAGCACGACGACCAGCAGCACTCTCCACATGGTTCCCCTCCTCATCCCCCATCCCCAGAGATTCTACCGGAAAACCCCTTGACAGTCAAGCCTCCATCCGGTAAACTCTCTGTGTGGGCTTGGGGGAGTAGAGAGCAGCCCGCTGGAGACCGAACACAAGCCCTTGTGCGACGTTGACCGCGGCGCACAAGCTGGACCGGGGGTCGGGACCGGACCGGGGATAGCCCCCCTGTCCCCTCTCCCCCTGATCGCTCGCCCTGGGGCACCACAGCCCCAGGGCGACGCTTTTCTGCAGACCCCCGGGCCAGTCGATGCGGTCCGGGGAGCCCCGGAGGCGGCGCCTCCGGAGGCGGGGCAGAGCCCCCTAGCCGGCCCTGGTTATGTTCACACTACGCCAAATCGCGTAACCCGTTCGCCGGAGGCCGGTTGCAACGGGCGTTGGGTGACCATCGAGTGCGGCTGCACCCGTCGCTTGGCCTACGTTGACGGTTGCGGCCGACGCGGCTGCCATAGGTGTGGGCTTCATAAGGCCGAGGTCTCCGGGATGAAGCTGGCAGATCGCTTGCAGGATTCGGTCCGGGGCCATGTCCAGTTCTTGGAGCTCACGTGCCCCCAGGAGCTTCGCGCCAGGTTGGCCGCGCAGGGGGGCGCGGACATCTGGCGCGCGTGCCTCCGGGCCTTCTGGCAGGTCCTGCGGGACAAGTTTGGGGCCGTGTGGGCTTACCAGCGTTCTCATCCCTCTGGAGAGGACGGTGTGACGTGGCATCCGCATGCGAATTTCATCTTCGTTCAGCGGACCAAGGGCGGCCAGGCCAGTGTCCAGAACCTGCGCGCCGAGTGGGGAAAAATCATAGGATACGATGGGGATCCCAACTTGTTCTGCCACTGGGCGGACTGTGGGGACTGGACTGGCCGGGCGAAGCTCCGTCACCACTGCCGCTATACCGAGCGTCACTTCCCCGGCTGGACCTGGCCGGGCCTGGCGGCTCGCTGGTACGGCAAGGCCCCGAAGCCCGACAAGCCCGCCGCCCGGTCAAGGGCCAAAGGCGTCTGCCCCTGCTGTGGCCGGCCGACGATTTGGTCTGACCCCAAGGGCCGTCACGCGGAAGTGGCCCCGTTCGTCGAGGCCATGTTGGACAACTGCCAGCCCATCCCGAAGTTCTTATACCAGGAAATGCTGGAGGTCTTCCGCGACCCGGACAACCCGGCTTGCGTGCTGGCCAGGGCGGAGAATCGTTATCGAGAGCGTCTTTCCGGTCGTGGAGGTTAGCCTCCACGCTCTAAACAGGGCAATCCGTGAGAAAATGTGCGGGAGGGCTTGACAGGAGGCGCTCCAGGCGGTATGCTGTCTGTGGCGGGGAATAGGAGTGGGCTCATGCGCATGACAATGGGCGTGGTGTACGCCGGAGCATCCGGCAAGGCGGGTGGCGCCGTTGCCGCCGCGTGGCGGGGTGTCCCCTACCTCCGCAAGCACAACCCGGCCCCGGCGAATCCGCAGAGCGCCGGCCAGGAGCTGACCAGGGCAAGCCTCATGGTCCTGGTCAACGCCTGGAAGCACATGCCGGCGCGCTGGCAGGCGGCCTGGAACACCTTCGCGGAGAAGTTGAGCCGGTCCGGCTACAACTGCTTCGTGAAGGCCAACCTCACCCTGCAGCGCACGGATGTCTGGCTCCAGGCGAGCCCGAGCAACCCGCGGGTGTTCCCGATCATCACCTTGGCGGCGGTGGACGCCGGGGTCCAGAAGGTGACGGCGACCTGGCTGGCCGGCGACGCGACGCCGACCGACAAGGTCGAAATCGCCATCTGGAAGGACTACCACCCGATCACCCGGGCGGCGGTGATCGAGGCCAGCGCCATCCCGGTGTTCGTCGAGTCGGATACCACCCTGGTGTCCGCGCTCACCAAGGTCAACATGACCACCGGGGCCGGGGATTTCGTGGTGGCCGTCGCGGTCTACGACGCGGTCCTGGGCGAGCTGTCCATCATCGGCATGGTCAAGGTGACCGTCGCCTAGCCGCTGACCACACCGGCCAGGCATTCACCGGCCCGGGCGTGAACCCGGGCCGGTTTTTATATCTCGACCCAGAGGTTCGACAGCCACTTCAAGTAGCCGAACTGTCCGACGGCAGCGACCACCGGTCCGAAGCTGATCGCCTCGACCTCCGGCAGGCCCCACTCCACGACTCCGTCGTCACCGACGTGCAGCTGCCATGAGCGGTAGCGCCCGACGAACACGCCTTCCGCCTTCTGGCCGATGCCGTCAATTACGGAGCGGGCATGGACGCACGCGCCGGCAAGCAAGAATTCCAGCCCCCAGGTCCAGAAAGTCCGCCAGCCGGGCGTTAGCCCACCCCACTTTATGAAGGGCGCGGTAATCTGGGCGTTGTAGGTGACCAGGCCTCCAGCGACGATCCACACGTCGACGAAGGCCTGCCAGTGCCCGGTGGCGGTCCACGTGAAGCCACCGCCGCGGGCCAGGCTGCGCAGGATCGCCCCCGGGTCGAACCCTGCAGCCGGGCATGTCCCCCATACTGATTTAAACTTTCGCAGTTGTATCTCTCCCGGGTACGCTAGCCAGGCCATGTCAGCCCCTCCTTTTCCACGACACTGCCAATTCCTCGGCGGTAAAGCCCACGCCGTCCGGCGGCGCGCCGGTGGGGGCCAGCGGGCTCCAGTTGTACCGGTCCAGGCATTCCAGCGCGCCGGCCCCGAGAACTTGGTCGGGGGGCCAGCCATCGGCGTACTGCCATCCGGCGGCGGCGGCGCTCTGCGCGCCCGCGAAGGCTACGCCGCTTTGGTATGCCGCGCCGGGCAGGACGGCGTATTTGGTGCCCACCTGCAGTTGGATTCGCTGGCAGGCCTCGTTGCCGGTGGTTGCCCAGGAGCTTTTCCCTTGCCAGACGATCACCGGCCAGAATGGCGGGTCGCCCCACCAGAGGCGGTGCCACGCGCGCCAATTGCTGGTGCTCGGCGCCCAGCCCATCGCGTTGATTGCGGCGTAGGCATTCGCCACCGCGGTCTGCAGCGTAGCTCCGTTCCCGGTCGCGTAGCGCTCATAGCGCGCCGTGCGGACCATGGCTCCGGCGGCGGCCTGCAGCGGCCCGCCCAGGGGTGCCAGGCATTCCACCGGGACCGGCAGGTTACCGTCGAGTCTGATCTTGACCGGGGCCAGGGGGGCCAGCCCTCCCGGCAGCCGGCGGTACTCGTCGTACTCCGCGACCTGGTGCCAGTTGATCCGGGTCCACAGGTCGCGGCCGCTGAGGTAGGGCACCCGGCAGCCGTTGAGCCAGGCGTTCTTGACCTCTGGTGGCATTTGGCACCATAGCATTTCGAGCGTCGCGTACATCGCGCGCGTAAAGCGCGCCTTGGGTGTCTGGGAAAGTTTCGGCGTCTTGCGTGGGCGAAAGGTGGTCTTTCCTTCTTTGGTCACGGCGGTGATTCCGCCGGCTGATCCGCGGAAGTCCGTGAAGATGGCCCCGAGAAACTTGATGTCCATCCCGTCCGCCTCCATCCATAGTCTACCTCAAGCCGCCAGAAAAAGCAACAGCGGGCCGGCCCATGCCGGCGTGGAATACGCAATTATCCTCCCCCCCGCCGCCGAAAAACAAGGAACGGC
>CAZIRH010000338.1:0-5517 GCA_964541065.1 uncultured Solibacteraceae bacterium | reverse complement strand
GAGGGCGGATGCGCGTGGCAGGCCGCGTTCGCGCAGGCCGGCTCGTTCTCGATGGGACGGATCAGCCCGATGACCCGCTCCGCCCCCAGGTGGTAGAGGCGGAAGGTGTCTGTGGCGGCCGGCTTCTCCAGCGGCGTGGTGCTGGAGTGGCAGGCGTAGCAGGCGTCGGCGCGCTTGTCCACCTGGCTGCCGATCTCGCCCGGCACGGTCGAAACCTGGATCGCGCCGGTCTTGGCGAAGATGCGGATCTTGCGCACCCCGGGCTGGGCGCCGATCGAGCCGATGATGTGGAGCTGCTCGGCGCGCGCGTTGCGCAGCATGCTGTCGCGGGTCGAGCGGAAGATGATGTCGGCCATCCGCTGCGCCGCCATCACCGCAGTGGTTTCCAGGTTCTGGCGGAGCACGCGCAGGTTGGCCGTCCCCAGCCAGAGCAACACCCCGGCCAGGCCGGCCACCAGGCCCGCCATCAGCTTCAGGCTCAGGCTACGCATACGCCGCGCTGCCCGGCTCCCCTATCTCCTCCACCGGTTTCGCCTTCGCCGCGGTCTGGAACACCGGCAGGTACCGCGCCGCCAGCGCGAACAACACCAGACCCGCGGTCACGATCATCAAGGTTACCGAAATCTCGATCCAGGAGGGGAAATAGCGCACTCCAGAAGAAGCGGCGAGGCCGGTCGTGGAGACGTTCAGCCGGTGGACCAGGAAGCCGCCCACTGCCATCGCCGCGGCCGCGAACACCGCCTGCGGGCTGGCACGCGCCCGCCGCCACACCACCAGCAGCGCGGGCACACCCAGCAGCGCCGTCTCCAGCCAGAACATCTGCGCCTCAAACCCGCCCGGTCCCGAGAACCTGAAGGCCAGGCCCAGCGAACCACGCGCCCCCAAGTCCCAGAACCGCAGGAACAGGAACAGCCCCAGGAATACGGCCATGGCCTTGGCGACGCCCTGGAGCAGGTCAAACTCGAGCGCGCGCCCAAATGCCCGGGCGCTCATCCCGCTCTCGAAGATCACCATGGCCAGGCCGGCCGCCACCGCCGACATCCAGAAGTGCAGCGGCAACAGCGGCGAGTACCACAGCGGATGGAGCTTGGTCGGCACGATCAGATAGAGGCTGCCCAGCGAGGACTGGTGCAGGGTCGAAAGGATGAAGCCCAGACCCACCAGCGGCACCAGCACCGCCTTCACCACGCGGATCGCGCGCCGCCAGCCAAGCCGCTCGAACAACATGGGCGAGAACTCCAGCGCCAGCACCGTGGTGTACAGCATCACGCACCAGGCCACTTCGAACATCACCGAATGCGGGTTCCACAGCACCATGGCCCGCCAGATGTTCCACGGCCGGCCCAGATCGAACATGAGCGCCAGAATCACCAGCAAGTAGCCCAGAAAGGCGGTCAGAACCGCCGGCCGCGCGATAGGCCGCAGCCGCTCCAGGTGCAGGATGTAGACGGCCGTGGTGATGGCGAAGCCGCCCGCGGCCAGCCCGACCCCGCAAATGATGTCGAAGCCGATCCATAGGCCCCAGGGGAAGCGGTCCGAGAGATGGGTGGCGGCGCCCAGCCCGCCAGTGAAGCGCACCCAGGTGGCGTGAACGCCCGCGGCCACAATGGCCAGCGCCACCAGGCGCCAGAAGATCCGGCGGATACGCTTCACCGGCGGGCTCCTCTGTCCTGGCTCTCCTGACCCTCCGCCCGCACCACTTCGCCCTTGCGCTGGGTGAGCCACCACAGGCCTGCCAGCAGCAGACCGCCCACCCCTACCATCGGCGGAACCTTCGACAGCGCGGCGAAAGTCAAATCCGGCAAGGCGTGGCCGGGCAGCGCCCCGGGCAACCCAAGCTGCTCGAAGGGAAGCGGTGACAGCACCAGCACCGAGGTACCGCCCGCATCGTGCTCGCCGAAAATCTTCTGGACGTACTTGCCCGGCTCGGCCGCCAACCGAGCCCGGGCCTCCTTGAGCAGGGCCTCGCGGTCGCCACAGACGGTAGCGCCCGTCGGGCAGGCCTCCGCACAGGCGTGCGGCTTGCCGGCCGCCAGCCGCGGCGCGCAGAAGCTGCACTTGCGCACCCGCGGCGCCAGCGACTGCCACTCGTAGCGCGGGGCCTCGAACGGGCAAGCCTGGATGCAGTAGCGGCATCCCATGCAGATCGAGGCGTCGTACACCACCGGCCCGGCCGCGGTCTTGCGCAGAGCTCCCACCGGGCACACCGACGCGCAGGTGGGCTCCAGGCAATGCATGCACAACCGGCGGTAGTTGACTTCACCGCCCTTGCAGGCGGCCGTCTTGATCACCGTGAACTGGTGGTCGCACAGGTCTGGGTCGTCCGGCTCCGGCAGGCGGTTGACCGCGCAGCAGGCCGAGGTGCAGGAGCCGCAGCCGAGACACTTGGTTACATCGAACAGCAGCGCGCGCATGCGGCCTCCTTCAATGGCACCGGAAGAACTGGCCGGTCAGCTCGCGCCACTTCTCCGGGGGTAAGCGCTCCCCCAACTGGGGCACGATACGCCCCCCGTCCAGGGCGGTAGCCATGGCCCGGGGCGAAAGCGCTTGCCGCAGTTCGGCCATCGACTCCTCCATCCAGCGCCGCGCCAGGCTCCCCGAGAGCAGGTTGCGGAAACTCACCACGGCGTCCGGCGAAAAGATCTCCAGCAACCAGCCGGTGCCGTACGGGTCTTTCGAGACCATGTCGGGCTGGGCCAGGGCCTTCTCGTTGACCGCCACCACCTCTCCCTCGGCGGGCGCCAGCATCGGCGCCTCGCCTCGGCCGGTGACGACCGTCCAACCTTTTTCGCCCTGCCCCACCCAGCGGCCACGCTGCGGAGCCTCGACCCGCTCGATCGGTCCCAGCAGACTGGCCGCGAACTCATCCAGCCCGATCCGAATCCGGCCGTGGCCCTGGTCCAAGGCCCAGCTATGCCCAGGGTGATAGGCCAGCGCATCCGGCAGGGCCACGCCAGCGACGATCGTGGCGGCCCTCTGAGGCTCGGGCGTGGCGGTCTCCGCCACGCGGAACCGGTACTTCTCCCGGTTGAGAAGTACATCCGCCAGGATGAACACGGCAAAAGTGGCCAGCACCAGTATGGCAACCATTCAAGCACCTCCGGCGAATCCTATGGGCAGTTTGGCTGCCACTCCTCCGGAACTGTGTTGAAATACTCTCAACTCTTTTGGTCTCAGACGATTAGGCCGTTGCAGATCTTCTGCATGGCCTCCTTTATCATCGCACAGTGCGTTGTGAAACGCAATACGGTGCCGGGTCTTGCAACACCTGCCCCACCCCGGAGCAGGACCAGAACACGTCCTCCTCGCCCAACCAAGGCCCTTGACCCGGGCGGCCACATCCGGAGAGAATGGCCGCAGGAGGAGCGCAACCGTAGCTATGCAATCGACCACATCTTCCCGGAGAGACTTCCTGCAAGCCTGCGGAGCGGTAGCGATCAGTTCGGCGGCTGTGCCGCCCACCACTCACGCTGCCAGCGGCGCAAGGCAGCCGCGGCCCGCCGTCAGCGTGGTCAAGATCAAGGACGGCAACGTGACCGCGGCGGTCGAACAAGCCATCGACCTGTTGGGCGGCATTGGGAAGGTCGCCGGCGGCAAGGAGCGGATCATGCTGAAGCCGAACCTGGTGACTGCCCTTCCCGGTGCGACCACCAAGCCCGAGATCGTGCGGGCCCTGGCGCAACTGATGAAGCGCGCCGGCAAACGGGTGCTGATCGGTGAAGGCTCGGCCGCGGCCGGCGGGTTCAACGTGCAAGGCCAGGAGATCTTCCGCACCAAGAAGCGAGACATCCTGGATCCGATGCAGGCGTTTGTTTTCAAGCAGTTGGGCTACTCGGATATGGCGCAATCGCTGGGCGTTCCGCTCGTCAACCTCCACTCGGGCGAGCTGGCTGAGGTCAAGGTGCCGAACGCCTTTGTCTTCAAGACGCTGAGCCTGCACCGGTCGCTCACCGACATCGACCTGCTCTGCTCGGTCCCGATGATGAAAACGCACGCGCTCGCTGGCGTCACTCTGGGGATAAAGAACCTGGTCGGCGTGTTCCCGGGGACGGTCTACCAGTCGGTGCGTGGCCTGATGCACGACATGGCCTCGAAGGTCGAACCCTCAGGGACCGCCGCGGCGATCGTGGACATGCTGCGCGCCAACAAGCTCGGCCTGGTAGTGGTGGACGGCTCGATGGCCATGGAAGGCGACGGGCCCACCGAAGGCAGCCTAGTGAAGATGGACGTGATCATCGCTGGCGCCAACCCCGTGGCCACCGACATGGTCGCGGCCGCGGCCATGGGCTTCGAGCCTTCCGAAGTGCCCACGTTCGCTTGGGCCAACAAGGCCGGGCTGGGGCCGCAGAAGCTCGAGGAAATCGAGGTCCGCGGCGAGAAGCTGGAGAATGTCCGGCGCCCGTTCGCCAAGCCCAGGATCGTGACCTGGGAAAGCATCCGAGGCGTCTGGGGCTTCAAGGAACTCGCCCGCTCTCAGCCTGGCCGCCCGGCCTGACATTTAACACCGTGCCGCTCTCGGTTGCCGGCGCCCGGCCTTGCGTTGACACCTTGACGCTTAAGCGTCATAACGTTATACTGAGAATCATGCCACAGCTCAAGCGCGCCACCGTCTACTTCGACCCGAGCTTGCACAAGGCCCTCCGTGTGAAGGCGGCGCACACCGACCGCAGTCTTTCCGAATTGGTGAATGCCGCCGTGCGTCAAACGCTGGCCGAGGACGCCCAGGACTTGGCCGTTTTTGCCGAACGTGCCAAGGAGCCCGCCTTGTCGTTCGAGGCCGTGTTGGAGGACCTGAAGCGGCGTGGCAAGCTATAACCTCCTCATCAAAGCCTCGGCGGCCAGGGAACTGGAGGCCTTGCCGGCCAAAGACCGAAGTCGCATCGCCGCGAAGATCGAAGGTCTCGCCAACAATCCCCGCCCACCCGGTTCGGAAAAGCTCTCGGGAGAAGAGAAGTACCGCCTCCGCCAGGGCGACTATCGCGTTTTGTACTCAATCCAAGATGTCAGCACGACGGTTACGATCGTAAAGATCGGGCACCGGCGGGAGGTTTACCGTCATTGAACAGAGCGGCTTAGCGACCATGCGATGGGCCGGGGGCGCCAGGCCATAGCTCACCCGCATAAACCCCGTCCCGGCCGGCATTCGTGCGGTCCAGCGGTTGTTCCAGCACATGACAAGCTGAAGCATATCCCACGGCTAGGGGCTTGGGTCAGCCCGCCAGGGTGTTGAGCCAGGATCCGCGCCCGGTCTCGTAGGCGGCGATGGCGGGTTCCTGCTCGAGGATGTAGCCCAGCTCATCCACCCCATCGAGCAGGCAGTGCTTCGAGAAAGCGTCGATCGGGAACTCGACCGACCGGCCGCCGGGAAGCGTGAGGGTCTGCGCAGAGAGGTCGATGGTGACGCTGGCTTCCGAGTCAAGCTGGAACAGCTCCGCGTGCACCTCGCGCGGGACCAGCACCGGCAGCAACGAGTTCTTCAGCGAGTTCTGGCGGAAAATGTCGGCGAACGAGGTGCTG
>CAZIRH010000337.1:0-5551 GCA_964541065.1 uncultured Solibacteraceae bacterium | reverse complement strand
GCACAGCTCGCGGCTGAATCCCTCGACCGAGAGCACCCGCACGCGGTCGGCGTATTTCTCGCCGAACAGCGCCATGGCGCCGGTGGTGAGGGCCTGATCGAGCTCCATCAAATCCGTGCGGACTGGGGCGTTGCGCAGGACCTGCTGGTTGGCGAGGCGCTCGACTTCCTCGACCTCGGCGGGATCCACGGCGGCGTAGTGGCTGAAGTCAAAGCGCAGGCGGGCCGGCTCGACCACGCTGCCCGACTGCTTGACGTGCGTCCCCAGCACCTGGCGGAGCGCCGCGTGCAGCAGGTGGGTGGCGGTGTGGTTGCGCATGGTGGCGCGGCGCAGATCGCCGTCCACCACGGCGCGCAGCACCTGGCCTTCGCAGAGCGGCGCCAGGCACGAGATCTGGTGAACCACCAGCCCGGGAACCGGCGAATAGGCGCCCTCCACCTCAGCCACCTTCTCGCCCGTTTCCGCCGAGTGCAGCGCGCCGCGGTCGCCCACCTGGCCGCCTGCTTCCGCGTAAAACGGCGTACGCAGCAGCACGACCTCCGCCTGAGCGCCGGGCGACACCTCCCTCACGCGCTGCTGATTCACCACCAGGCCGCGAACCGGGCCCGCCGCCTCCAGCGTCTCGTAACCCACGAACTCCGTGCGCCCGCCCTCCAGCAGCTCCTGGTAGACCGGCGCGATGGCGGCCTTCTCGGCCCACTTCCACGAAGCGCGCGCCCGCTCCCGCTGCTTCTCCATCTCGACATCGAAGGCGGCGGTGTCGATCGACAAGCCGTACTCGCGGGCCATCTCCTCTTGCTCGTCGAGCGCCAGGCCGTACGTGTCGTACAGCTTAAAAGCCGCCGCTCCCGGGAGCACGCCCCCGGCGGCGCGGCGGGCCTCGTCGTGGAAGATGCGCTCGGCCACCTGGAAGGTGGTCTGGTAGCGCTGCTCCTCGTCTTTGACGATGCGGGCCACCCGCGGCAGGCTTTCCATCAGCTCCGGGTAGGCGGGCCGCATCACCTCGGCCACAAACCCGGTGAGTTGATAGAGAAACGGCTCCACAGCGCCGATGCGGCGGGCGTGGCGCATGGCGCGCCGCATGATCTTGCGCAACACGTAGCCGCGGCCGTCGTTGGCCGGAACCACGCCATCGTGAATCAAAAAGGCCGCGGCGCGGCTGTGGTCGGCCACGATGCGCAGCGTGGTGTCGCCCTTGGGATCGTCTCCGTAGGCCACGCCCAGAACCTGCCCGGCGCGGTCGATGATGGGCCGCAGCAGGTCCGTGTCGTAGTTGGAGATCTTGCCCTGAAGCACCGCGGCGACCCGCTCCAGGCCCATGCCCGTGTCGATCGAGGGGCGCGGCAGCGGCCGCAGCACGCCGTTGGTGTCCCGATCGAACTGCATGAAGACCAGGTTCCAGATCTCGACGTAGCGCCCGCCGCAGTCGCTGGGAAACTCCTCGCCCGCCGGGTGCGGCTCGGAGGCCTCCGGGCCCAGGTCGTAGTGGATCTCCGAGCACGGGCCACAAGGGCCGGTCTCGCCCATCTGCCAGAAGTTGTCCTTCTCGTCGCCGCGCAAAATGCGGTTCGCGGGCACTCCCGCCACCTGCTGCCAGAGCTCGGCGGCCTCGTCGTCGTCGCGGAAAACGGTGATCAGCAGGCGGCCCTTCGGCAGGCCGTAGTCGCGGGTGACCAGGTCCCAGGCGAAAGCGATGGCGTCGGCCTTGAAGTAGTCGCCGAAGGAGAAGTTGCCCAGCATCTCGAAGAAGGTGTGATGGCGGCGGGTGTAGCCAACGTTTTCCAGATCGTTGTGCTTGCCGCCCGCGCGCACGCATTTCTGCGAGGTGGTGGCGCGCGAGTAGTCGCGTTTCTCCAGGCCCAGGAAAACGTCCTTGAACTGGTTCATGCCGGCGTTGGCGAACAGCAGGGTGGGGTCGTTGGCCGGCACCAACGACGAGCTGCGCAACACGCGGTGGCCGCGCGCGGCGAAGAAATCCAGGAACCTCTGGCGGGTCTCGTGACCGGTCACAGGTTTCATTGTGACACAGCCACCGGCGGCGAGACTGCGCGGAGACGTTCCGCCTGCCTCTCCCGAGCCTTGTGATGCTAAAATGTATCACATGGGCCAGACCACCTTGCGCGAGCTGCGGTACAACTTTGCGGCGGTCGAGAACCTGCTGGCCGCCGGCGAGGAGGTTCGGATCACCCGCCGCAAGCGGGTCATCGCCCGTCTGCTGCCGCCCGAAAACCGGGCGACCGCGAAACGTCCCGATTTTCTGGCTCGGCTCCGGAAGATCTACGGGCGCAAGCGGCTGGCGGTGAGCGGCGCGGAATTGCTGTCCGCGGAACGGAGCCGGTATTGAAGGCGTACTGCGACACCAGTTTCCTGGTCTCTCTGTACACGCCGGACGCCAACTCGGCCGCGGCCGCGGCGCACGCGCGGCGCCCGGAGAGCACGCTCCTGCTGACACCGCTGTGTGAGCTCGAACTGGTCAACGCTCTCCAACTCCGCCTGTATCGCCGCGAGCTTGCGGTCCGCGAGGTGGACGCCGCCTGTGTCGCCTTCGAGGACGACCTAGCGGCCGGGCTCTACGCCATTCATCCGGTCTCGCCGGCGGTCTACGAGAAAGCCCGGCAGTTGTCGCGCGCCCACACCCGCGTGCTTGGCAGCCGCTCGCTGGACATCCTGCACGTGGCCGCGGCGCTGGTGGCGCGCGCCGAGGTGTTGTACTCCTTCGACGCCGCCCAGCGTAAGCTGGCCAGCGCGACCGGTCTGGCGGTCGCGCCGAGAGCCGGCTAGGGCCGGCCCTGGCGCCGCTGTTTCTGAGAAGACGGCACTTTGCCCGGCGCGTGGTGTCTATATCTTGAGGAGGTTTCCATGTCGCGTCTTCGTGTGAGTGTTTCCATGGCCGCCATCGGCGGCCTGGTAGTGTTGACCGGCGGCTTGGCCGCCAGGGCCTTCCCGCTCCAGGGCGCGCCGCAGTCCGAGCCCCAGAAGGTGCGCGTGGGCGGCGGCGTCCAGCAGAAGAAGCTGGTCCACCAGGTGCACCCCGTCTATCCCCCGCTGGCCAAGCAAGCCCGCATCCAGGGCACGGTGCGCTTCACCGCCATCATCGGCACAGACGGCACGATCCGCAACCTTCAGCTCATCGGCGGCCACCCCCTGCTGGTCCAGGCCGCCCAGGAGGCCGTCCAGCAGTGGCGCTACGAGCCGACCCTGCTGAATGGCCAGCCGGTGGAAGTGATCACCCAAATCGACGTGAACTTCTCACTCGGCGGCGGACCGCCGGGCGAGGCTCTGGCCGAGTCGCCGCCCCCACCGCCTACGTCTATTCCCTTTGCTTCCATCGAGCCGGAAAAAGGCGTGCGGCGCATCCAGGTGCCCCCGGCAGACCAGGAGGAGAAGCTGATCTACCGCCAAGCGCCGCTGTACCCCCCGCTGGCCCAGCAGGCCCGGGTGGGCCGCACGGTCACCTGCACGATCCTCATCGCAGCAGACGGAGCAGTCAAGGCAGTCCAGATCCTGCGCGGGCATCCCCTGCTGGCGGCCTCTGTCATTGAGGCGGTGAAGCAGTATCGCTACCGCCCCACCCTGGTGGACGGCCAGCCGGCCGAGGTCGTCACCGAGGTGGAGGTGAAGGTTCCCGCCGGCGAGCTCTCGGCTGCCGCGCCGGCGCCTGACGTAGGGTGATCACGACCATCGAGGTCAACTTCCGCCTGATGTGGCACCCTTGGGGCCACCGCGGACCATCCCCGCCCTTGCCCCCCCTTGCGCCCTTGCCCTCCCCCAGTTTGGGCGCTGAACATGTGGAATAGGCCTGCCGGCCTGTTGCGGGGCACGCGACACACAGGCAAGAATGCCTATGCCACGTTTGGCCCATGCAGAACTGGGGGAGGGCAAGCCTTGCTCCCAGTTGACGTTGCGGCTGCGTTCTGATATCAAAGGTAGTTGTCAATCGCTTAGGCTGGGGTCCATCGGAACGTGGGCCCCGAGGGGGACATCCGTGAGAAAGGTACTGATTTCACTTGCCTTGCTGTTGTCGATCCACGTGGCGCTGTTCGCACAGGCCACGACGCAAGTTTCCGGGGTCGTCAGCGACCCGACCGGCGCCGTAATTCCTGGCACAAGTATCGAACTGGAGAACCTGGACACAGGCTTGAAGCGCTCCACCAAGAGCGATACGGCCGGGGCCTACTCCTTCCTCCAGATCATGCCGGGGCAGTACAAGCTTGCGGCCACGGCGCCAGGATTCCGCACCACGACCATCTCCAGCGTCCGACTGCTGGTGAACAATCCGGCCACGGTGAACATCCGGATGGAGGTCGGCCAGATCACCGAGTCGATTGCCGTGTCGGCCGAAGCGGTGCAGGTGAACACCACCGACGCCTCGATCGGCAACGCCATCGGCACCCAGCCGATCCTGCAACTGCCGCTGAATGCCCGCAACATTGTGGGGTTGCTGGCCGTCCAGCCGGGCGTGGTCTTCACCACCGAGGGCGACGCGGACTCCCGCAACGGCGCGGTTAGCGGCGGCAAGAGCGATCAGGCTAATGTCACGCTGGACGGCGTGGACGTCAACGACCAGATGGACCGCAACGCTTTTACCAGCGTTCTGCGCATGACGCCCGATTCAGTCCAGGAACTCCGCATGGTCACCATGAACGCCAACGCCGACCAGGGGCGCAGCGGGGGCGCCCAGTTGAGCTTGGTCACCAAGGGCGGCACCAACGCACTGCACGGCGCGCTCTACGAGTACCACCGCAACACCGTCACCACGGCCAACGGGTTCTTCAACAACCTGTCTGGAGTGGAGCGGCCGAAACTGATCCGGAACATTTTCGGCGCCTCTGCGGGCGGCCCGCTCAAGAAGAACAAGCTGTTCCTGTTCGGCAACTACGAAGGACGGCGTGACGCGCGCGACGGAACAGCCACCCGCTACGTCCCCTCGACGGACATGCGCCAGGGCATTCTGCACTATCAACGCAGGGACGGCTCGATCGCCACCGTGACTCCGGCGGATCTGGCCTCGCTGCTGGACCCGCGCGGCGTGAACCAGGCGGCCCTGAAGGTGATGCAGAGCTACCCCGCGCCCAACGATTTCACGGT
Organism: uncultured Solibacteraceae bacterium; assembly: GCA_964541065.1. GTDB lineage: Bacteria > Acidobacteriota > Terriglobia > Bryobacterales > Bryobacteraceae > VFZS01. Next base: position 463 of record CAZIRH010000337.1, on the reverse strand, counting down.
GGGCGACAACCTGAACATCGTCGGGTTGCGTTTCAAGGCGCCCACGCCGTTGCGCTGGAACACTTACATTACGCGGTTGGACTACATGGTGGATGAGGCCGGCAAGCACACCGTTTTCCTCCGCGGCAATCTCCAGAACGACAACTCCCAGGGCATGCCCCAGTTTCCGGGGCAGCCTGCCAACTCGGTCAGCCTGACGAACAACAAGGGCTACGCCACCGGCCTGACCAGCCTGCTGCGGCCGACGCTGATCAGCAACTTCCGCTACGGCCTCACGCGCCAGGGCTGGGAGACCACGGGCATCGCGAACTTCTCCGCGGTGACTTTGCGCGGCCTGGATTCCATCGTGGGGCTAAGCCGCGGTTTTGCGGCCATCATCCCCACGCACACCCTCGCCGAGGACTTGAGCTGGACCAAGGGCGCGCACAACATCCAGTTCGGCGCCGTGGCGCGCTGGACCCGG
>CAZIRH010000336.1:0-5560 GCA_964541065.1 uncultured Solibacteraceae bacterium | reverse complement strand
GCGGCCCCTGGTGGGCCGGCGGGGGATCCCCACGGAGCCGCTGTCGTTCACCTCGGCCTTCGACCCGCGCCAGTTCCAACTCGGCCTGAAAATCAACTGGTAGGAAACCGGAAAACCGGGGAAAACGACCACCGATAGGCGGTCGCCTCTGCTGCCAGGCCTGCCCGCACCGGGTTCCGCTCCACGTACGCCATCGCCTGCCACAAGTGTGCATCGTCCAGTGGGCAGGAGAAGAAGCGTGCCTGCCAGACGTGTCCGCAACTCCGGCGTCCGAGGTTGAAGTGTCGGGCGTAGTCGCTATGGGTCCGTCCCAGTGCCCGCGCCAGTGACAGGGGCCGCTGCGGAACCGCGATCAGGTGAACGTGGTTCGGCATCAGGCAGTGCGCCCATACCTTCAGGCCGAAGCGCAAGGAGTATACCCGCAGGGGATCTAGGTACAGCCCGTAGTCGGCGTCGCTGTAGAATACCCTTTGGTGGCCGTTGCCGCGCTGCGTGACGTGGTGCGGAACGCCTTCCACGACGACGCGTGCAATTCGGGACATCAACTGAGAAGTGCACCGGCGCAAGGCCCCCTCTCAGAAAAGGTGTTTGAGTGTACTGTCCCGGTTTTGTCCCGGTTTTTGGCCCGGTTTTCCGGTTTTGTCACAAAAAGGAGGAGCAACAGCCATGGCTCATCTGCGTTTCCCTGAACCGTTTACTCACCACCACCCGCCAGTCCGGAGTGTGAATGAGATCATCGAGGAGCAGCTGACCCTCGGCCACCGAGCGGCTGACCGCGTTGCTAGCGTGGTCGGCTCTTGGCGTTTCATCATTTTACAAAGCGTCTGCCTCATTGGCTGGGCGGCGCTCAACGTCACTGCGTGGATGGGACATTGGGATCCTTATCCGTTCATCCTGATGAATCTGTTTCTTTCTCTTCAGGCCGCCTATACCGCGCCGGTCATCATGATGAGCCAGAATCGCCTGGCCGCCCGAGATCGGATCGAGGCTCACAACGACTACGAGGTCAATCAGAAAGCAGAACAGGAAATCCGAGCGATCCTGGATCACCTCAGCGCACAGGATGAGGCCCTGAAGCAAATCCACAAGCTACTCGTTCCGTTCCGGCAGACAACGGATACCGCAACGTCGAGTCAGGGTTGACGCACCTTCCGCCCGCAGCAGACCCAGGTACAGTCGGTAGTCGGCGTCGCTGCCGAATGCCCTGTGGCGGCTGTTGCCGCGCTGGGTGACGTGGTGCGGAACGCCTTCCACGACGACGCGTGCAATTCGGGACATCAACGGAGAAGTGCACCGGCGCAAGGCCCCCTCTCAGAAGAGGTGTTTGAGTGTACTGAGCCGGTTTTCCGGTGGGCGGAGCGAATCTCACACCCGCACGATCTCGCAGGGCACGCCCTGGTGGCACAGCTCGCAGCTCGCCGCGTCGGCGTAGTAGCTGGCCTCCATCTTGGCCAGGTAGTACAGCGGCAGGGGGCTGAAGTCGGGAGTCCTGGGCGTGGGCTGGTAGACGATCACCGCCAGGGCCATCACCACCGCGCCGTTGGCTTCCAGCAGGGCCTTCAGCTCCTTCAGGCGACGCCCCGTGCGCAGGATGTCGTCCACCAGCACCACTTTCTCCCCAGGCACCTGTTCGAGGTACTGCCGGAAACGGAGGTCGTCTCGGCCCTCTTCCCGCTCCGCCCAATAGACCTGGTGAGCCCGCAGCGCCTCGCCGACGCCGTAGGCCACCGGCAGCCCGCCGGTAGCCGGGGTCACAATCGAGAGTTCCGGGATGGCGGCACGGATTTCCGTGTTGGCGCGCAGCAGGCGGCTCAGGCCCACGCCCAGCGTCTTGGCGTGCTGGTAGTAGCGCATAGCCAGCGCCACTTGCAGGTACTCGTTAGCGTGCAGCCCGTTGGGATACGCGAAATGACCGTCCCGCAGCGCGCCGGTCTGGCGCAGCAGCTCGATCACATCGTCTTGCGTGGGAACCAGGTGCATAGCTAGTAGGCCCCTTTCCCGGTCAGTACCTTGGGAATGGTCAGCAGCAGGATCTTCCAGTCCAGCGCCAGCGACCAGGTGTCGATGTACTGCATGTCCATCTTCATCCAGCTCTCGAAATCCAGCTCGTCGCGGCCCTTCAAGGCCCACAGGCAGGTCAATCCCGGGCGCATCCTGAGCCGCCGCCGCTGCCAGCCCTTGTATTGCTCCACCTCTTCGGGCACGGGCGGCCGCGGTCCCACCAGTGCCATGTCGCCCTGGAGCACGTTCCACAACTGCGGCCACTCGTCGATGGAGAATTTGCGCAACCAGCGCCCCACCGGGGTCAAGCGCGGGTCGTTGGGAATCTTGAAGGCCGTGCTCTTCCGGCTCAGGTGCTCGAGGGCCGGCTTGAGATCCTCGGCGTTCTGGACCATCGAGCGGAACTTGTAGCAGGTGAAACGGCGCCCGTTCAGCCCGCAGCGCACCTGCCTGAAAATCACCGGCCCCGGCGAGGTCAGCCGGATCAGCAGCGTCACGATGGCCGCCAGCGGCGCCAGCAGAACCAGCCCGGCGGCCGCTACGCCCATGTCGATGGCCCGCTTCAGCAGCAGGCGCACTTCATCGTGCGGGGCGGCGGAGAAGGTCAACAGCGGCGTCGTGCCCAGCCGCTCCAGGTAGACATCGCTGTTGACGTGCGGGAAGAAGTCCACGGCCACGCGCGTGCGCACCCCTTCCTCGTCGCACAGCACCAGCACGTCTTCCAGTTCCGCCAGTCGCCGGCTGTCCACGGCGAAGACGATCTCGTCAATCACCTGGCGGCGCAGCAGGGACGCCACCTCGGCCAGCGGATAGACCGGGTAGTCGGCTTCCAGGCGGATCGAGGCGGGCGCTTCGGCAGGCTGGTCGGCCAGGAACCCGGCCAGCCGCACCCCATACCGGCGGGAGCGCTCCAAGGCCTCCGCCAGCCGCCGCGCGCGGTCCCCCACGCCCGCCACCATCACGTAGCGGGGCACGCCGAATTCCCGGCGGATCACTCCGACCAGACCGCCCGCCACCAGGCGGAACAGGCACAACAGGACCCAACTGTAGCCCACGAACAGCGCCAGGAAGGGACGGCTGAGATCCAGCCGCAGCAGGTATTGAAAGCTCACCACCGCGATGGCGCCCAGGAAGCACTGCTGGAGGCTGTCGCGCACCACCACGCGCGGGTGCCCCGCGTCGAGCTTGTCGTACACCTTCAGCCACAGTCCCAGCAGGAGCCATACCAGCACCGCAAAGCCCAGCAGCAGGGCCTTCACCGGGACCGTCAGGTAGAAGACCCGCTCCAGCGGCAGCCACAGCCGGCTCTGGTAGGCGGCCTCGAAGGCCAGGGCCGTCAGCACTACGTCCGACAGACCGAAAAGTACTCGCCCTTTCCGATGATGCCGGCTGAACATCCAGGAAAGAGAATACCATGAGCCAGGCTGAAGGGGTCCCCTCTCTCCAACCCTGGCTCAGGAGGCGGCCGGCCCTCACCGCGCGGTGCGGAGCACGATCGCGGGCGAGGTTTCGCTGCCCACGCGCACGCTGACTTGCACGATGCCCGCGGGCACCTCGGGCGCCGGCACGTTGACCTGCCACAGGCCAGCGTACGTCATGGTGACGGCCTGCGGGATCACCTCGGTATCGCCGAGATATACGCGCACGCCCGCGACGTTGGCGAGCGCGTAGTGCCGCTGGAGCACCTCGCCCACCGCATGCGCCTCCGTGGTCTCACCCAGGCCGTTCGCCCACAACACGAGGTTGTCGCCACGCCGCGCGGGCCGGCTCGCGGCGCCGGGCTCGTCCACCAGGACGTTCTCGCCTGCATAGGTGGCGACTAGAAACAGGGCGGGGGAGACCGCAGCCACCGTGACGGTCGAGCGCGTCGTGCCGCCCGGGTGCGTGACCTCGACCTCGGCCGAGCCCGCCGGGAGGTCCGGCGGCGTCAGCACGTTAACCTGAGACGGGCCGGCGTAGCTCGGATAACAGTTGCGGCCGGCGATCCGGACGCGCACGCCTCCCAGCGTGGTCGGCAGCGTCCGGGCGTCGAGAATCACCGAGCCCCACACCACCTCGGCGGGCGCCAGGTTCTGGCCGTAGATGCTCACGAAGCTGTCCGGGGCCACCTCCGCGCGTCCGCTCGCCGCGTTGACGACCCCGCCAGGGTGGATCGATGGCTCCGCGCGGTAGAGCGACGGCAGGACGTAGTCGTTCATCAGCCGCCAGATGACGCCGGTGTCGTTGTAGATGTCCGAGGTCGTCACCACGACCAGATTCAGTTCGCGCGAAAACCAAATGTACTGCCCGCCCAGACCCACCGCCTGGGGGGTGAAGAACCCCTGCGGCGTTCCCAGCCACCAGAGGTAGCCATAGAAGCTGCTCGGACCCGTGCCGGAGCGGATCTGCGGCGCGGTGGAGGCCCGCACCCAGGCGGCCGGCACAATCTGCCGGCCGTCCCAGACGCCGTCGTGCAGGTACAAGTAGCCCCGCTTGGCCACGTCGCGTGCGGCGAGGTGCATCCCCCAGCCGCCGGTGTAGTACCACGGCGCGATGTACTCGCGCCACCAGTCAAGGTCGCGGATGCCGAGCGGCCCCAGGAGGTTGCGCACGGCGAAGTCGCGCGTGCTCATGCCGGTCCTGCGTGTCAGGAATGCCGACAGCATATGGGTGTTGCCGGTGTTGTAGTGGAGGGCCTCGCCGGGCGGGTTCTCGAACGCCAGCCCCAGGGTGAAGCGGATCCAGTCGGGGTACTGCTGGCCACTGGTGTCCCACATCCAGGCAAAGATGTAGTCATCGGTCCAGGCCAGGCCGGGCGACATGGTGAGCATGTGGCGGATGCGCAGATCGGTCGTTCGCGCGTTCACCGGCACCGCGGCGTACTCCGGGAAGGTGTCAAACCAGCGGTCCTCCAGGCGCACGAGACCCTGCTCGATGGCGATGCCGGTCAGCGCCGAGAGAAAGCTCTTCGAGATCGAGGCGATATGCCCCAGACTGCCGGCGGTGCCGCCGTTGTAATAGCGCTCGTAGACCAGATACCCGTTGCGGATGACCAGGAAGCTGGACCGGCTCGGCGAGTTGCGGCGAATAAACTGATCGGCGCCGTCGAGTGGGGCGGAACTCATGCCCTGCTCCTCCGGAGTGGACGTGACCCAGCCCTGGGTGGGCCAGGGCGCATCGGCGGCCAGCGCGAGCGTGGCCCACAACCAGAAGAACAGGACCGCCACATGCCGTCCCCTGCTGGACGGCGGCGGCGGAGCGGCCGCAACTCCTCGGAGACTGGCCCGTCAACCTTGGTCGGGCGTTCCACGCGGTGACTCAGCTCGCAATAGAGACATACCCTCTCAACCCTCTTCGATCTTACTCGACTCGCCCGTGAGCGCGGCGCCGCGGCCGCGGGCGTCGATGGTCTTCGGCGGGTTTGACAGACCGACGGGTGTGCGACATAGAAGTGGCAAGCTGGAGGCTTGTGGGGCGGCCTTTCAGGCCGCAGCCGGCTTTTAGCCGGCTCCGAACGCCGGGCGGAAGCCCGGCGGCAGGCTGAAAGCCCGGCCCCACACAGCTCGCTTGCCATGCGTAC
>CAZIRH010000335.1:4901-5566 GCA_964541065.1 uncultured Solibacteraceae bacterium | reverse complement strand
CGTGGGCTTCCCTGGGGCATGCAGCCAGTCTGAATACACCAGGGGGTGCTTCCCGGTGGGGATGATCTCGATATTCTCCAGACCGGCCTGGTGAAAACTCCCGGCCACGAAGCGGGCCGCAGCTTCAATGTCCCCGCCGTGCTCCGGCAGAGTGCTCACGCTGGGGATGCGTAGGAAGTCTTCCAGTTCTTTCAGACAACGCTGCCGATGGGCCTGCACAAAAGCGACGGTGGCGCCAAGCATTGGTTTTTCCTGGTGGAAAGACCATTATAGCGGGCACACATCGAGGATTGATTCATTGACGATTGGATCATTGACGATTGGTTGGTCGCAGCCGGGGGTGCCGCGCCAATCGTCAATGAAACAATCGTCAATCCTCAATTCTAACCCGTTCCGGGTTCATCACCGCCACGAAGCCCAGGTTGCGGTACAACTGCTTGTAGTCCAGGCCGAAACCGACTACGAAGCGGTCGGGAATCTCGAAGCAGCGGAACTCGACCGGGACCTGCACGATGCGGCGTGAGGTGCGGTCCAGCAGGGTGCACAGCGCCAGCGAATTGGGGCCGCGGGCGGCCAGGGTCTGTAGCAGGTAGCGCGCCGTGAAACCAGTGTCTACGATGTCTTCCACCAGCAGCACATCTTCGCCTTCGATGGTCTCGTCGAGG
>CAZIRH010000335.1:0-4891 GCA_964541065.1 uncultured Solibacteraceae bacterium | reverse complement strand
ATGCGCACCAGGCCGGGCGCCGTGCTCTTGGTCGAGAAGCTGGAGATTGACAGGAAATCGATCTTCACAGGAATGGTGATGGCCTGGGCCAGCGCCGTCAGAAAGAACACCGAGCCTTTCAGCACTCCGATCAGCTTCAGCTCGCGGCCCCGGTACTTCTCGGAGATCTCAGCGCCCACCTGGCTAATGCGCTCCTGGACCTGCTCTTCGGTGTATAGAATCCGCTCAATCTCCGGGGGCAGGAACGCCAGGGTGAATTGTTCGCTCATACCTTGGCGAGCCGCTCGGCCAGGCCGTACTTGAAAATGAGGTTCTCGAAGTCTTTCTGGTAAAAGACCTGAATGTTGGTGTGCGGGTAGATGGCCCGCAGCAGTTTGATTTTGCGATTCTTCTTGGTGACCAGGGACTGCTTCATGGTGGTCAGCTCGACGTACAGGTCGAACTCCGGCAGGTAGAAGTCCGGGGTGAAGGACTCCAGCACCTTGCCGTCCTTGTCCCACTGGACGGGGAAGCTGCGCGGCTCGTACTCCCAGGCCACCCGGTAGAAGTCCAGCAGGTTGGCGAAAATCTCTTCGCTGGGGTGCATGAAGCGCTGGGCGGGCAGGCTGACCTTGCCCGGCGGCACGATGCCGTGCTGCGAGAGCCTCAGGCGCGCCCGAAACTGAAGATGCGCCTCGGCGGCCGAAGCCAGCAGGCCCTGCTCGGGCAGCTTGCGCGCCCGCGCCGCGACCTCAACCAACTGCGCCACCTGCTCCGGGTCGAGCGTCTCGGAGTTGAAGACCAGGTCGAACTGGTCGGCCGGCGTGCCGGACCGCCCGAAGCGGCGCTTGCGGTAGGCCTTCTGCTCGGCCTCCAGTTGGCGGAGCAACTGGCGGGCCGCCTGGCGCTCCAGCCGGTGTTCGAGCATCAGCGTACCCAGCCGCCGCGATTCCGGAGCCACCACCTGCACGCGCAGCACGCCCGGAAAGCTCTTGAGCAGCAGTTCGCCCCCGTCGGCGGTCACCACCAGGTGGTGTTCGGTGGCCAGCCGCGCCAGGATCGACAGCACCGCTTCGGGGAAAGCCTTGTCCGGGACGGCCGTCTCGCCGCCGAATTCCGCGGCGATCATCTCGCGCAGCCGCGCGTCACTGAGCAACTCGAAGTGCAGAAGCTGCGCCGCCAGGCGCGCCGCCTCTTCGTGCCGGCAGCCCGGCTGCCCGGAAACAGTGATCAGAGCCATCGTGGGTCCCGCCCACGCGCCGAACCCTCGCCCATTTCTCCCTGCCCATCATAGCGCACCGCGCCGCTCATGCACCTGCCGGGAAGTTGACTTCAGCCGCCCGAGTGGTTTAAGTTGCCTTTTGGTCACATGACGGAGCAGGCGGGCGGCGAGGCCGTCAAAGTAGACACGTCCTTGGAGTCTCTGCTCGGCAGCGCGGACACGGCCGAGCACTTGGCCATCGAAGTGGCGGCCGAGATGGGGTTCGGGGAAGAGGACCTTCACAAGCTGGGCATGGCGGTGCGCGAGTGCGTGGTCAACGCCGTGGTGCACGGCAACCGCTACAACGCCCGCAAGAAGGTCCATTTGAGGATCGCCACCAACCAGGACCGCCTGACCATCATTGTCGCCGACGAGGGCCAGGGGTTCGACTGGAAAGCCCTGCGCGATCCGGTCTCCGCCGAGAACCTGCTCGAGCAGTCGGGCCGGGGGTTGTTCCTGGTGCGCGCCTTCGTGGACGAGCTCGACATCCGCCGGCTGGAGCCGGCCGGCACCGAGCTCCGGCTCGTGAAGTACTGCAAGAAAGATGGTAGGCTGGTAGACTAGTCCAACCAGGAGGAAAGATCTGTGAGCGCAAAACTCAGTCCCCGCCAGGTGGGTGACGTGACCGTCATCGACGTTTCCGGCCGGATCACCTTGGGCGAAGGCTCCAGCAACCTTCGCGAGAGCATCCGCGAGCTGCTGGGCAAGGGCCACGGCAAGATCCTGCTCAATCTGGGCGACGTCTCCTACATTGACAGCTCCGGTATCGGCGAGCTGGTTTCCGCTTTCACTTCCGTGGCCAACCAGGCCGGCCAACTGAAGCTGCTCAACCTGACCAAGCGCGTCAGAGACCTGCTGCAAATCACCAAGCTCTACACCGTCTTCGACGTCTACGACGACGAAGCCCGGGCCATCGGCAGCTTCGGCCGCTGAGGGATTGCCCGCACGGGCTGGGGGGTTGGTGGACGGCATGGGATTCGAACCCACGACCCCGGCGTTGCGAACGCCGTGCTCTCCCAACTGAGCTAGCCGCCCACGCGCGGTTGCAACTCTATTCAATATAGCACGCCGCCCCAGGGGCACCCGCGATCAGCGGCCCGAGGATCCGAAGCCGCCTTCCCCGCGGCGGGAGTCGTCCAGCTCGGCTTCCTCCCACTCGACCGGCTCGTAGCGCGCCACCACCAACTGGGCGATGCGGTCGCCCCGCCGCACTTGGTAGGTCGCCCGCCCCAGGTTCAGCAGGATCACCTTGATCTCCCCGCGGTAGCCCGGGTCGATGGTGGCCGGGCTGTTGGGCAAGGTGACCGCGTGCCGCAGGGCCAGGCCGCTGCGCGGCCGCACCTGCGCTTCGAAGCCCGGCGGCAGTTGGATGGCCAGTCCGGTGGCGACGGCCGCGGGCACGCCGGGTTCCAGCGCCGCATCTTCGGCGGCCCGCAGGTCCATTCCCGCGTCTTCCGCGGCGCCGTGGGCGTACTCGGGCAGGAACGCGTCCGGGCGCAGGCGCCTGATTCTCGCGCGCATCGTTTCAGCTATCATAGCCATATTCATGCCGCGCGACACGCCCAAACGGGTGCTCACCCTGGCGCCCATGCCGCCGGAAAAATGCGCCTATGCCCTGGCGCGTTACAGCCGCTCGCCGGACTCGATCCCGGAATCGCTGGAGTGGGTACGCACGCACGATTCCCGGAAGTTCCTGGAGCATTTCTGCTTCCAGTACGGCCACTCTTCGATCGCCGACCTGGGGCATGTGGTGATGTGCTTCGAGGGAATCTCCGAGCTGGCCGCCACGGAACTGGAAGACGAACCGCTCTGGGACGGGCAGGCCAAGTCCTCCCGCTACCAGGATTTCTCCCGCTGCGGTTTCGTCACGCCCGAGGAATTCCAGCCTCATCAGGCTGGCCTGTATCACGCCGCGGGCCAGAAGCTGCTGGCCGCCTACCAGGAGATTCACACGCGCATGGCGGAACACTTCACGGAGCGCTTGCCCCGCCCCGCGGACCTCACGCCCGAGGCCTACCAGCGCAACATCGCCGCGCGCGCCTTCGACGTGGCCCGCTACCTGCTTTTCCTCGGCGTGCCCACCAACCTCGGCCAGGTCACCAGCATCCGCACCCTGGAGAAGCAGATCCGGCGCCTGAAAGTCTCCGAGTACGCCGAGTTGCGCAGCCTGGCCGCCGAGATGGCAGCGGCCTGCGCCGCCGCACCGGACTGCCTCTGGGATGCGGCGGCAGTCGAGCCGGTGGCCCCGACGCTCTCCCAGTTCGCCTACGCGCACTATCATCTGAGCCAGGCCCGCGACGACCTCGCCGCCTGGGCCCGGCAGAATCTGCCCCGGTGCGGGCCGCTCGAGGTGGACCGCATCGATCTGGTGCGCCCCGCGGAGGCGGCTGCCGACGTCGTCGCTACGCTGCTCTACACGGTCACCGACCGCCCCTACCGCGAACTGTACGAACTGGTCCGCGGCTGGAGCCCGGCCCTGCGCGCCGAGGTGCTCGATGTGGCGTTGCGGTCACGCGCCGAGCGCGATGAGCTGCTGCGGGCCTTCCGCGGCGGGCCGTACGTCTTCGACCTGGTCATCGACATCGGCGCCTACCGCGACCTGCACCGTCACCGGCGCTGCCACCAGTTCCGCCAGGCCTTCTCGGCCGGCCTGGGCTTCGACACCCCGAAGGTGCTCCTCGCGGCTGGCCTGGCGGCGCCCTACGAAGCCGCCATGCAGGAAGCCTTGGAAACGCTGGCCCTGCTGAGAGAACCGGGCGCGCACTACCTGCTCCCCTTCGGCGCGCGCTCCCGCTTCCTGTTCAAGATGGATTTCGCCGAAACCGAGTACCTCTGCCGCCTGCGCACCGGAGTGAAGGGCCACTTCAGCTACCGCGACATCGCCTGGCAGATGAAGCTCAGGATGGAGCAGCTCGAACCCGAGCTCGGCCGGTTGATCCAGGCCATCCCGCCGTGGGTCGACGAGCCCCTCACGCGATAGCCCCCGGCGTCTTCACGCGCTGGCCATCTGGAGGCTCTTCAGCTTCGCCGACAGCGTCGTGCGCTTCAGCCGCAGCAACTCCGCCGCCTGCTTCTTGTTGCCCCCGGTCCTGTGCAGCGCCTGCGTCAGGATGCTGCGCTCGATGGCGTTGACCGTGCGCTCGAAATCCAGGCCTTCGTCCGGCACCGGATAGGAGCCGAGAGGCGCCGGGCGGCCCTCGTGCCTGCGCACCGTCGGCAGCGGGAAGTCTCCGGGGTACAGGTTCCTTCGCTCCCCGGCCAGCAGGATGGCCATTTCCACGGCGTTCTCGAGTTGCCGCACGTTCCCGGGCCAGGAGTGCTCGCCCAGCCGGTCCAGGGCCTCCCGGGAGATGTGGCGCACGGCCAGATCTTCGCGGCGGCAGATCTTGTCGATGAAGTGGTGCACCAGCAGCGGGATGTCGCCGGGGCGCTCCCCCAACAGCGGCACCCGAATCGGCACCACGTTAAGCCGGTAGTACAAGTCCTCGCGGAAGCGCCCGGCGGCGACCCTCTCGCCCAGTTCCTGGTGGGTGGCCGCAATCACCCGCACGTCCAGGGGAATCGTTTCCGAGCTGCCCAGCCGCTGGATCTCCCGCTCCTGCAGCACCCGCAGCAGCTTGGCCTGCAAACTCAGGGGCAGATCGCCCACCT
>CAZIRH010000334.1:0-5571 GCA_964541065.1 uncultured Solibacteraceae bacterium | reverse complement strand
AGAATCGGCTTGAGCTGAATGCGGCGCATGCCGGCCAGTCCGAACTCCCGGATGGCCAAGGCTGTGTAGGCTTCCGCGTGGAGCCGGTGCAGCGTGCTTTTCGGCGTCCTGGTACCGGCGCTGCGGCTGCCGCTGGTAGAGCCCTCCACTCCGCCCCTGATCAGCGGGTTGCGGAAGTCGTTCGGCCGGGCCGCAATCTCACGGTTTGAACGCCGGATGGGCTGCTTACCCTTGAACTCGTCGTGGGCGAGCCAGACCCCTTGCCGGTGCAAGGCGGCCAGGGTGGGCTCCAGACCGTTGCGGCGCACGGACTCCGCGAGATCCTCGTAGTGGCAGCCGGCCAGTTCAAACAACTGGTAGTAAGGGTTGGCGGGGTTCGAGAAAATGGCGCGCTGGGCCAGGGTGAGGAAGTGGTGCTCGCGGTTCTGGAGCTGATGGCGGATCACGCCGTCGGGGTCGGGGTATGGCCGGGTGCGCAGCAGCGAGTAGAGCCCGGACGCCATCCGAGTGTAGTAGCCGAGCTTTCCTAGAAGGCCCATTTCAGTGCCAATTGTGCCTGGCGCGAGGTGGTGCTGGTTTCCGTGATCCGGCCGGCGGTGCCCAGCCGCCGCAAGCTGCTGTCGAACAAAGCCAGTCCGGAGGGGGTCTTGAAGTTGGGGTGGTTGGTCGCGTTGAAGGCCTCCAGCCGCAGGCGCAGGCTGTGGCGCTCGGTCTGCCAGAGGGCCTTGTGCAGGCCGAAGTCAAGGGCGACCAAGCCGGGGCCGGTGAGCGTTCCGCGCCCCAGGTTGCCGTAGAAACCTGCCTCGGGCAGCCCGAAAGCCAGCGGGTCGAAGTAGCGCGCGGGATCGCCGAGCACGATCCGGTCACCGGGGCGGCCGATGAAATCCGGGCGCTGCCCCAGGTCGGTCCGGGTGGTTAGCAGCCGTGCGCGGTCGAAGCCTACAAACGGCCCAAACGGGTACCCCGTCTGAAACTTGGTGAGGGCCTGAATCTCCCAGCCCCTCAGCAGGCGCCCGGCCGCACCATGTGGCCGCGCGGGGATGTGGTAGGAGAGGCTGAGGTTGAAAACGTGTCGCAGGTCAAAATTCGAGAGGCCCCGATTCTGCCGATAGTTGAAAACGTTCGGGAAACCGTCGTCGCTATTGTCGAAGTCCGTGGACATCGCACTGGAGGTTTCGTCGATGGACTTGCTCCAGGCGTAGTTCAAATGAAAACCTACCCCGTCCCGCCACTTCCGCTCGAGGCCGGCCGACAAGCCGTGGTAGAAGGAATTGAACTGAGTACGCCGCAAGGCGATCTGTGCGAAGGCGGGATTGATTCTGGGTGCGTCCGCCGGGAAGAAGATGCGGCCATCGGGCAAGACCTGCGGACGCGTGGTGTTGACATTGCCCAGGTATCCCACCAGGTGAGCGCCGCGCGTGAACGTGTACCCGAGGCGGGCGACCGTGGTGGAACCTAGCTGGCGCTCGATGGCGAACTGGAATTGCGCGACGCAGGGCTCTTCGAGGTAGTAGTCGAGCGCGTCGGGGTTGCTCGGAGCTGTAACGGTGCGGGCAGCCTCGAGCAGGTCCGGAAACGATGGGCGGGTCATAGCGACGCGGTCGTAGAAGGGCGGCATTCGGATCCCTGACACCTCCCGGGTGCCGGGCAGATCGAAGAAAATCCCAGCGCCGGCGCGCAACACCACGCGGCCCGAGCCCAACGGGTCCAGAGCAAGGGAGGCACGCGGCGCGAAGTTCCTGGCAGACGGGTTGCGATAGACCGGCCCGCCGAGCGTGACTGAAGGATCCCGCAGCGGATCGCGCAGGGTCGCCACCTTGCCGTGCACCTCGCTCGGCGTGGAAGCGAACTCGTACCGCAGCCCCAGGCTGAGGCTCAGCCGGGGGCCGGCGCGCAATTCCTCCTGCGCGTAAGCGAAGAACTGGCTCTGCCTCCAGCCGCGGCGCGAGTCGGAACCGGGCACCATCACGTCCCCGGACGATGGCTGGGCTCCCAGGAAATCGACCAACGAGCTGAACGTATACTGGCCGACGGCGTTAAAGTCGGCCACTTGGTTGAACCGCAGGCGATCGAAAGCTCCCCCCAGCCGGATAGTGTGGCGGCCCCGGGTCTGGATCAGGTCGTCGTTGAATTGGAAGTTGTTGAGCGTGTGCAGCCTTGGCCGCTGCCTGGCGAACGCTCCTCCGAGGCCCGTCAAGCCTGGCACCGTGGTCGTCCCTAGAGGCTGCCCCTGTACGAAGGACAGCGAGGCCGGGATGTCGGGGCGCGTCCGACTGAGGTCGCCGTTGCGAATGCGGCTGAAGGCGGCGCGAAACGTGTGAATGGTGCGCGGGGAAACCAGGTGCTGCACCTCGGAGTGGAGGAACTGGTAGCGACTGTCCCCAGAGAAGCGCCAGATGCGCAGCGGATCGGGAGCGCCCTGATTGGCATCGTCGAAGGTGTAACGCGTGGACAGTCGGAGGGCCGGTGACACCAGCAGGTCCAGCTTGCCGGCCAGGTAGTCCTCGCGGGTCTCCCGCACGGATTCGTTGACGAACTCCGCGGTGCCGTCGCCGAAGTCGCGCCCATTGGGCAGCGGATATAGATTGAGGTAGGGGCGCACCTTGGGGGAGACATCCACGATGCGGGTCCCTCCGCCCGGGCCGGGCAGGATGCCCCGACGCGCCTCCAAGGTGGGCACGCTCGGGCGAACGGTCTCGCTGAAGGTTTCGCGGATCGCCTCGTGGTTAGCCAGGAAGAACAGCTTGTTCCGCCGTATCGGCCCGCTCAGCAGGCTGCCGAACTGGTGGCGGCGTAGCGGGGGCATCTGCTCGTGGGGATCATCGAAGAAGTTCCGGGCATCCAGGGCGCTGTGGCGCAGGAATTCGTACAAGCCGCCGTGCAACTCATTGGCGCCAGACTTGGAAACGGCGGTGAAGACGGCGCCGGCCGCCCGCCCGTACTCCGCACTGAAGGGGCTGGTCACTACTCTGAGCTCGCGGATGCCCTCCAGGCCGAGCAAGCTGCCCGAGGCGCTTGAGGCCACCGAAGATGCCGAGTCATTGATGCGGATACCGTCCAGCAAGAAACTGTTCTGGGTGGGTCGTGCCCCTTTCGCCGCGAACTTGGGTCCAAGCCCACGAAACACGTTCTGATCCGCGACGCGCACGAGGTTCACCTCGGGCTCCTGGGCGGACAGCTCGAACACATCCCGGCCATTAAGCGGCAGTGACTCGAGTTCCCGCTGACGAACTGACTCGCCCCAGGCAGCCGCAGCGCCGTTCACCGGAGCGGCGTCGGCGACCACTACCATCTGGTCGCGCGCCTCCCCCAGTTGGAGAGTGAAGTCCACCCGAGCGGTTGAGCCGGCACCCAACTCGATGCCGCGGCGCACCTGGTCGCGGAAGCCGGAGTGCGATACGGCGACCTCGTATGCTCCGGGCGCCAGGCGCAGCGCCTGGTAGTAGCCGGTGGAGTCCGACGTCACCTCGCGGGCGGCAGAGGTGGCAGTCTCGGTGACCCGCAACCGGACTCCCACCACAACCGCACCGGAAGGGTCGCGCACGGTCCCTTCAATCATGCCGGTGGTCTGCGCCTGCGCCGGCACCAGCATGGATATGGGAAGCCACAAACCAAGGAGCAGTTTCTTCATCTAGTTGAACCACTGCGCCGGTCGAGCCGGCGGGTGGCCTCCTCCACAAAACGCGTGTCAATGAGCTGGGAAGCGTCCACCGCCCTGGGAATGAACCCCTTCTTGGCTGCCCAGTCCACGAAGCGCTGGACGCTCGCCTGATCGACCGTTCCGTCCCGGGAGATACTCTCGCGACAAACCGCGCGAGCGGCGGCGGGATCGTTGTGCCCGGCCAGGGCCAGTTCCTCCAGGGCGCGGGGCGTCTTGCCGGAACGGAATTCCCGGACGCCCCGCAGATAGGCCTCGAGGAAGCTCACGCCGATCTCCGGGGCGCCGTCCAGCAGCGCAGGTCCAAAGATCACGAAGGTGTACTGGTAGTTCGGCAGCAGTTCCGAGAGCGTGATGCTGCGGACCACGTTGGCGGAGACGAAATCCAGGTCCTTGTCGAGGGAAGCCGAGGGCACCGCGTCGATTTTGCCCCCCATCAGCGCCGTGGCGGCTTCCGGTGGACCCATGCTGAGGAGCTTCACGTCGTCGCTGCTCATCCCGGCAGATGCCAGGATCTGGTCCAGGAAGAAAGCCCCCAGGTCGGTGTGGTCGCGGACCGCCACGCGCTTGCCTTTGAGCGGCCGGAGATCGTGCAGGCCCTGCGGGAAGGACTTGCGGTAGCCAAAGATCACGCCGCCGGTGTCGCAGCCTGGGACGGCGGTGTCACGGCTGGCCGCGATCCTCAGCCGGGCGCCCTTGAGCACCGCGTTGATGAACCCTCCAGTGGCCCAGTTGAAGCCCACCTCGAGGGCGCCGCCTGCCAGCGGCAGAAGCATTTCCAGGTGGCCCGAAAACGGGTGGAGGTCCACCTCCAGCCCGGCCTCCTGGAAGAAGCCGAGTTCATGCGCCAGATACAGGGGGGCCAGCCTCAAGCGCGGGATGAGCCCGACCCGCAGCCTGCGGGGCTGTCGGCCCTTCTTGCCGCAGCCGGTCAGCGCAGCACCCACCAGGCAGGGAAGCAATTGCCTACGATCCATCTGAGGTCCTCGAACCCGTACCCAGCAGGTGCAGGGGCAGCACCTTGCCGGTGCGGGTTACCAGCGGGTCCTGGTGAACGACTTCGACCGCCGCGGCGTTGCGCCAGATGCGCAGGACGGTCGTGCCACTCTCCAGTCGCCGCAGCTCGCCCAGGAAGCATTCTCTCACGGCCTCGAGGGAGGGCAGGGGCACCCGCCGGCTGACGCGCAAGAGGACGCGGGCCTGGTCAGGCGCGTCCTCCTCAAGCAGTTGATAGTCCAAGGGACCGCCGCCGAAGCGGGCCGGCAGGACGTGCTCGAGGATGGCGAGCACGTCGGCGCCGGCCAGGGTCACGCTGTGCCCGGTGAGCTTGCCGTAGCTGAAGATGTCGCGGATCTGGGTGGTGAAGCCGGCGCGGCTGAAGGTGCAGTCGCAGGTGGCGGGGGCCAGCACGCCGGCGTCGTCCATCTCGAGGTTGATGAGAACCAGGCCGGCCGAGGGCAGCAGGGTGGTGAACAGCAGCGAGTTCACTTCGACGCCGGACAGGGGTGCGGTGCGGCGGTAGCCGATGGCGGCGACCGAATCGTGAAACAGGTGCACGGAATTGCCGGTCCGCAGTTGCCGGCAAGCGATGCCGATGGTTCCGGTCTCAGTAATCGGGTAGCGCGGGAAAACCTCCGCGCCGGTAGCCTCGATGACGCGGCGCTTGGCGTCGGTGAGGGTTTCGCCGCCCACCATGAACAGCGTGCCGCGGAGGTCGAGGCCCTTCTCGGCGGCGGCCGCGGTCACGCGCACCGCCGGACTGGTGTGGCAGATCACCGAGCAGCCCAGGCCTGGCTGCGGCAGTCGGGAAGTACCACGCGATGCGGGACGGCTGGATCGGGGTGGTCGCGGCAGGCGTTGCGGCGGGTTCGATCGTGGGCATGCTGACGGCCCGCAGGATCCCCCAGAAGGCG